>NZ_JBCPDP010000007.1:0-160952 GCF_040915385.1 Coprococcus sp. RTP21204st1_G4_RTP21204_210225
GTCTACAACTTGGAAAATACTCTAAGGAATTGACCTAATTATCTAAGTTTCATGTCCACACTATAGGGTCCATTATAAACGAATTTGTTGATCTGTTTTTAATTTCTGAAATTCTAAATCAACTATATCTGCATATTTCGTTGATTAGCTTTGAATTTTACAGTATCTAAGTCAATAAAATATTCTTATTCTGTTGACTTGTTTTTGAGTTTTATAGTATCTAGATCAATAATAGTTCCTTATTTCGTTGATTCATTTTCGGCTTTTAAGTTTTGCAATCATTTTTTTCAGTATAACGCATGTAAAAATGTGTATCAATGAAGCAAAAAATAAATATGAAAAACTGTAAAAAATATTGCCATCAATAAAAATCATATATATGATATTTATAAAGAACAAAGGAGGTTTAAAATAATGCCTATGAAAAAAAGATTATCCAGTTCCATTGGTACTATTATTGTTCTCTGTGCGATAATCATAATATCGTTGCAGAAATATCAGCCGGACAAAGAAGTAATTACTACTTTCATATATGAATGGCTAAATGACGATTCCAGGGCAGAGACAGAATACAAAAAAATTCTGGAAACCGGAAGTGATAATCAATCCTTATCTCAGCCTTTGCAAAAATACTTCATAACAGAAGCGGCATTCCAATCTTTCTTAAAGACATTTTATTATTTACCAGTAAAAATTCTGCAACAATACGATTCCTACAATTTAATAGACATTAACATAACAAAAGAATCTAATAGTTACTTTGTAAAAGTAGACTTAGAATTGATAAAAGAAGAAAAATCAAAGAATCATTCCATCACAATAAAAATTCAAATGGATCATAAAAAGTTTACCTATTTTACCATCACAGAAGGAAAAGAAATTTAACACAAATAAGCGGTTGAAAGATAAGAAACAAATAGGATATAATAACCCATAGATATTCAGGAAGGGAGGAAATCTTTCATGCAAAAAGTAATCAGTATCGGAAAACAGAATTTTGTATCTCTTCGGGAGAATGATTGTTTTTATATTGATAAAACAGATCTGATCTGTAAGTGGTGGGAATCAAAAGATGAAATTACTTTGATCACCAGACCGCGTAGATTTGGAAAAACATTGAATATGAGTATGCTGAATTGTTTCTTTTCCAATCAATTTACAGGACGGGAAGACCTTTTTAAAGGATTGGCAGTCTGGAAAAAGGAAAAGTATCGTAAAATGCAAGGAACCTATCCGGTAATTTTTCTGAGTTTTGCCGCAATTAAAGGCAGTAATTATGAAGATGCCAGAGATGGGATTATCATGGCGATCAATGAAGCCTATTCAGAACATAGGTATCTGCTTGAAAGTAATGAACTTACGGATGGTGAGAGGAAATGCTTTGAAGAGTTAGATTATTATGCAAAAAATCCAGGAATCAAAAAACAGGTGGCAAATGATACAATCTGTAATGCGGTAAAAAATCTGGCAAATTGCCTGAGCCGGTATTATAAAAAGAAAGTTATTATTTTGCTGGATGAATATGATACCCCGATGCAGGAAGCTTATCTCTATGGATATTGGAAAGAATTTACAGCATTTATCAGAAGTTTATTTAATGCAACGTTTAAGACAAATCCATATTTGGAAAGAGCAATGATGACAGGGATTACACGCGTGTCGAAAGAATCTGTATTTTCAGATTTAAATAATCTTAACGTTGTAACAACGACATCAACGGAGTATGAAACCTGTTTCGGATTTTCGGAAGAAGAAGTATTTCAGGCGTTAGAAGAGCGTGGGATGAACAATCAGAAAAAGCTTGTAAAGTCCTGGTATGATGGTTTTGTATTTGGAAATACGCATGATATCTATAATCCTTGGTCAATTACTAATTTTTTAGATAAAAAACAGGTCCGTCCTTATTGGGCAGATACCAGTTCAAATAGTATGATTGATGAACTGATTCGAAAAGCTTCCACAGACATCAAAGAAAAGATGGAAGAATTGCTGCAGGGAAAAGAAATCGTAGTTAATTTTGATGAACAAATCGTATTTGAGCAGCTTGATCAAGGTGAGAATGCAATCTGGAGCCTGATGCTGGTAAGTGGTTATCTGAAAGCAGAGCAGATAGAATATCGGGGCGTTTTGTTAGAGCCATGGTATCATCTGCGAATCACCAATCTGGAAACAACAAACCGGTGGCATAGCAAAGGAACCAATTAAAGAAATGGTATCATCTGCGAATCACCAATCTGGAAACAACAGCAATGTTTACAACTATGTTTAAAGGATGGTTCGCAAAGAATCAATCCAATTATAATCAGTTCATGAAGGCATTATTAAGTGATGATATAGATGCTATGAACTATTATATGAATCAGATTATAATGACAACATTCAGTTATTTTGATGTAGGACAAAATGAACCGGAACGATTTTATCATGGATTTGTTCTGGGACTCATTGCGGATCAGACTGATATCTATGAGATTCGGTCGAACAGAGAAAGTGGTTTTGGACGTTATGACGTGATGATGATTCCTAAAATAAAAGAAACAAAAAAGTATCCGGCGATTATTATGGAATTTAAAGTGAGAAATATAAAAAGAGAAGAGATTCATCATTATGGTTTTGCATTTGAAGGAAAAAAAGTATTGATAGGATAAAAAGAAGAAAGTCAAACTGCTATTGCGATTTAAAACTT
Organism: Coprococcus sp. RTP21204st1_G4_RTP21204_210225; assembly: GCF_040915385.1. NCBI lineage: Bacteria > Bacillati > Bacillota > Clostridia > Lachnospirales > Lachnospiraceae > Coprococcus > Coprococcus sp. RTP21204st1_G4_RTP21204_210225. The sequence goes on from NZ_JBCPDP010000007.1 coordinate 2,687, forward strand.
TTTCATATAGCAGTTTGACTTTATCCGTTTTATAGATTAATGTAAATAAAATCCCAGATCCAATATACATTCCGGAGGCAGATATTCTCGCGGAATATTCACAAGTGCAGTAATTTTCCATAAGATACCAAATCCAATCAGAATGAGTAGCATTCCTCTGACACATTTTCTATAATCTCCGGCAGGAAACTTATACAAATCTTTAATTCCAAAAGCAAAGATAAAAATTAAAATCAGGACGGTCATTCCAAACAAAAAGAAAAAAGATTTTTGCTTTTCTAAAATACGTCTGTTTTCACCAGACTGTTTTTTATGTTCCCCTTCCTGATCGATGGTGACTTCATCTCCATCTTTTAATGGATATGTAGACCATTTTATGATCTGCAAAAGTTGTCCTTTTTCATCTTTTTCTTCCGGAAGAAGAATACTATCTGCGGTTATGGAAAGAGGATCGACAGCCTTTGAAAAGGCGAGAAATTTTGTTCCGAATACTCCTTCTTGCTCTGCCAGATAAAAAATCATATTTGTATCGGTATTATAGCAACTTTTGGGAATACGGATGGTAGAATTAAGCTTTTCTTCTTCTGTCTGACTGATCGTTGCAATCTCTACAGGTATCTGCATCCATTTTTCTATACGGATGGATAAAATAGTACAGATCATTAAAGAAATCAGGATCATACATCCGGCATTCCAGGTTTTCTTTTTCATCATTTTATCAACTCCATAAAATATCTTTTAGTCCATCCGTCAATTCTGTATTGTAATATAAAAAGAAAAATGTCACTGGAAGTAAACATAGTAGACCACAGACGGATTGAATTCCAACAGCATTTTGATTGAGTGATGCGAGAAAAACAGAAAGGGGATAGTCGGTTTCTTTTTCGAGAAAAAGGATAGGCTGTTCAACCATATTCCAGCTTTCATTTAAACTTAATATAAATTTTTGATTATCTTTTCATATCTTCTTAAATGTCCGCAAAGCCTTATTTTATCAGCTTTACGGGCATTTCTCTTTTCGGCTGATACTTCCAAACAGCTACGTTTCATCACGTTTTCTCACGGTCAATCGTGGTAAATATCGTGGTAAAACTTTAAGCTATCATGCTTCTTAATTCTGCCTTGACGTTCTCTATGGACGCATGGGCGTACAGGTTCAGCGTGATACTGATGTTTGCGTGTCCCATGATATACTGTAAACTCTTAGGGTTCATGTTCCTGTTCGCAAGTCTGGTACAGAACGTATGACGCAGGATATGGGGCGTTATCTTTGGTAAGCTGTCCTCATGGCTCTTGTTATATTTCTTTCTCAGATTAGCGAAAGTAGAAGTATAATAGGCATTCGTCATAGGAAAGCCTTTCCCGTTCAGAAAGAGGAAACCACTGTACCCGTCTATCTCTGTCGGCTCTGCCTTTGCCTTGTTTGCCATGACACGCTCAAATGCCTGTTTCACTTCCTCACTCATGGGAACATCACGCACACCGCTTTTTGTCTTTGGTGTTTCGATATAATAGCCCGTTTCCTTGCTGGATAATAGCTGGTGGTCTACATGGATAACGCCGTTTTCAAAGTCTATATCCTGCCTTGTCAGTCCGCACAGTTCCGAGATACGAAGCCCTGTCTTTAACAGTATTACGATTGCGTCATAATACTTTTTATATACCCTGTCCCTGCTGGCAAAGGACAAGAGCCTTTCTTCCTGTTCCTCGGTCAATGCCTGCCGTGGTGTCCTGTCGTCCTCTATGACCTCATTCAGCTTGAAATCAAAGGGGTTCTTCCTCACGAGGTCGTCCGCTATGGCAATGCGGAATGACGCATTTAACGAGCGTTTATAATTGCTTATGGTCTGATAAGCATAGCCCTTGTCTTTCATGCGTAACGCCCATTCCTTAGCGTCTGAAAGGCGTATGCTGTCAATGCTCCTAGCCCCCAGTATATCGCCCTCTAATGTCCGCATGAGCTTTTTCCTGCCCTGTCTTGTGCTTTCCTTTACGTTGGCTCTCTGGGCGTTCTGTTTGGCGTATAGCTGGCACAGCGTCATTTTTCCGCCTGTTGTGTCGATACCGTCCTGTAAATCCCTTTGTATCTCCGTTTCTAATTCCCTTAGGGATTTCCCGTCCCTCTTGCCTTTAGGTACGAGGTCTGTCGGCACAAGTTTCCATGAATAGGCATACCTTGTCTTTCCTGCCTTGTCCACATATTTGTATAAGTATCTTCCGTCTGCTCGCTGGCTCTCTCCTGTCTTTAAGAGGCGACCTTTACTGTCCCGTCTTTTTTCCGACATTTCTTATCTGCTCCTTTCGTAAGAAAGAGCCTTGATATGACTTACTGAAATAATATCACATACAAGGCTCTTTTGCATTAGATTGCGTCTGTTTTATCCATAAATTTCTCAAACTGTTTTTTCTTAATCAAGATACGGTTGCCGTTCATCACATACCAGTCGCCGTGTCGGTTTTCTTCTACCAATCGGCGTAGCTTGTTCTGTCCGATTGTGAAGTATCTTGACGCTTCCTCAATGGTAAGGGTGTATTTTTCCCATACAGGAATATCAATCTTTTCGTTCATCATGCCACCCCCCTACCTGTTCTTTGTGTCATACTGGACGTAGGGTATCAATTCTGTCCTGTCTATCCGCTGTAAATGGGCGGTCAGCTTGCTGGAAAGGGAAGTGCTGTACCTTGCCTTATCTACCATATCCCCGACACGTTCCAGCCCACCTAAAGCGTCATGGGATTCGAGGAAGTAAAAGCCTTTGACAGCGGATATGACACCACCCTCTGTAAGCCACTGTTGCGTTTCTTCAAGGGAATTATGCGGTGTGGGTACATGGAGTTTTAAAAGTTCCACAGCCCCTAAAAAGCGTTGCCAGAAACGGCACGTTTTCCACCTGCTCTTGTTGCTCTCATTCCTGTTTGCTACGACAAAACGCAGGTTGTCCGCCAGCAGTCCGAAAGCCAGTTCCCCAATCTCCAGCGGTCTTGCCTGAAATGCCATAGCAAAGGCATGAGCCTTTTCATCACGCAGTTGCATTTCCGTCCGTTTCCAACTCCCGACTTCATCAAGCGTCCTGTTGTATTTGCCGCACACTTCCTTGTCCTTGTCATAAAAGCGGTAGGAAAGCCCCGATTTTCCAGCCCCGATATAGACGGTCTTTGCGGTGTCAAAATCATCAAACTTGCTCTCGTCAAAATGGTAGCCCTCACTGTTGGCGATAAATTCCTCTTTTTCACATTTCTTCTTTATCTGCTCTATGGTAAAGAACGGCGTTTCGTTCCTGTCGTCAATGGCAACGTCCAGCCTTGTGAAATGGTAGTTTCCAGCCCCATATCTCCTTTCACAGCGTCCGAACATATCCCCAAAGGTCAAGCCGTTGTTATCGAGGATACGGAAAATATCATCACACCCCCTGCCTGTCATCACGAGATAACAGCCCAGCCCTTGTGGGTTGTCCTCTGTCTTTTTTGCGTCGCCCGATACATAAATATCTCCGATTTCCCAACGCGCCTGATACGTCTTAAATTTGACCGTTGCAGGATAGACATTAAAAATATCGGTCGGCAAGCATAAAATGTGCCGTATCACATCTTCTGCCGTTGCCGTATCAAAGACAATGCTGATGTAATCAATCTTGACGGATAAATTTTCATGTGTTGCGATAGTGCATTACTCCTTTCGTACTCCCCGTTTTTTTGCGGGGTAAAAATCGTGTTTTGTCCTTTATTTATCACAGTTTCTAGGTACTATGACATGTATGCGCAGGGCGGTGTTACATATACGCCCTGTACGGAACGCCTACGGCGTTCCTTTTCTTCCTGCACCAGCCCCGTTCTTAACGCTCACGAGCCTTTGGGAGGCTCGTGGCTAAACGGGGCAGGCACAGGAAGAAACACCGTTTTCGGTCGGATAGTCCATGCCTATTCATGCTATCAAAGCGAAAATAACTCTTTTCTATGCCTACTCAAGCGTGTGATTGACCTCATTGTGCTTAATCACTATATCCTCCATGATAATAACGCCGTTAGAATTACTTGTCAAGAACTTTTTCTTGACTTTTTCGGCTATAATAAGTATGATAGGCTTATAAAGGAACGAAAAAGCCGGGAAAGGAAAAGATATAAGAAGTTATGGAGCATGACACAAAGAAAATAAATTTTTTAGGGGAGAACATACAGACCATAAGAAAACACAGGAAAATGAAACAGCAGGAGCTTGCGGACGCCATCGGTATCAATATGCAGAGCCTTTCTAAGATTGAACGAGGGGTAAACTATCCCACCTTTGACACGCTGGAAAAGATAATGGACGTACTGGAAGTAACACCGAATGAATTGTTGTCGGGAGAATGGAAGTTTGTCCAACAGGCGGAAAAAGAGGTATGCAAGTTTTTACGGACGGAAGAACGCCTAAATGCAGAACTGAAACACGGACACTATGATAACTTCTTTGACAGTGAAGAAGAATGGCTAGAGTATGAGTTGGAGCAGTTGCGGAAATACATCACAGACTATATCAAGGGAGAGGACATACAAGCGTCCGACCTTTACCCTATCAAAACATTTATCCAGCACTTGAAATTTCAGAAAGTATTAGACCGTTATGATGATTTATACAGCATGGATATGTTCGGGGAAAGCACAGACGGACACAAGTACGGTACACCTTATCAGGTTGTAAAGAGGATAAATCCCAACTCAAAAGAAGATATGGAGCTGTTGCGGGAAGTCTTAAAGGACAGCCATTTTGACAACGGGGACGAGTAGCCTTTTTCCTCTTGCAAAAAGATACAGCAAACAAAAAGCCCAGATCAAGAGTGCAAGCACCACTTCTAAAGAAGTGGCAGGCTCTTGACAGGGCTTTTTCTTTTCTGTTTATGGCAGACAAGAGAAAAAAGGATAGCTATATTGTATAGTTTCTCTAATAATTTTAGAGCAATGAATTTATCACAGGTACTTCGTCTTTTCATTGTAAAAGTACAATCGTGGAAAGCACTAATATTGGCACTTTGATTTTGTGCATTATGCACAAAATATGATAGCAACAAAGAGGTCATATATAAAATAGAAACAAAAATAACTTGACATTTAATGAAATATATGTTATGTTGAGGTTAGTAAAAACAGTACGTGACATAAAACTATCAAAAAGTAAAAAAGAGAAAGGAGGTTTATCGAATGAGAGCAAAGAAGTTGAGAACGAAAGTAGTTGGTCTTGTAGCAGCAGTTATGGTTGTCGGCGCTCCACTTACAGCGTGGGCTATTGATGTAGCGGGTGGAGATTTGTACTACAATGGAGGGCAAACAGACACCATTGTATATTCCGAAATTGGGCGTAAAGCAGGTATTAGTCGCAACTACATGGTAAAGGCAACTGTAAAGGTCGGCGGAGATACATATACCAGTGGATTCAAGTCAAACTACGCTTACAAAGATGCAAAGAGAGTTTGGTGGGCGAACGAAACATCTTATTATGATTATTATCCATATTAAGTAAAATAGTTCAAACACCTAGGGCGGGGCTATTTGTCCCGCCCTATTTTATACATTTCTTCAAAGAAAGGGGCGTATGTTATGAAAAAATTTTTAAAGATTTTTATTTTCCTTGAAGTCATACTCTTTGCATATATTTTTAATACTTCTATTTACAACATTTATGAAAAGAATAACATTGCTACTGAGAATTTAAAAGGGTATGTTTTAGAAGAAACATCGCCAGAAATTCTCGACAAATTTTATACAATATTTACAGAAGAATATTCTCAAAATAAATTAGAACTCATTAACAATACGCTCACTTCCACAGATAAATCTGTTTATGATTTATATTGCTATCCATTAAATGAGTTTACACAAAAACAGCCTATATCTTCCTCTATTTTGTTTCAATATCATGAATTGCAAAAGGAAGATTTTTTAGATAGTGTTGGTGTATTCTATACAGATTTACCAGCTAACGCAATTAAAGAGATAGCTTCTCAACTGTCCGTCGCAATAAATAACTTTGAAAATGACGCTATTCCGTATAGTATGGTATTAGAATTGAATCTTCTGAATTTTGTAATCTTATTTATTGTACTTCAAATCATATACTGTATTTATACGTCTTATAGTTTGAAAAAAATAGGTATTAAAAAAAGCATGGGCTTTTCTACTATACATATTTTAAAGGAGCAAATTACCAGTGTAATAAAATATTTTGCTGTAATATGTTTAGTATTACTGTTCTTGCTAAATTTATATTACGCATTAACAAACAGATATGATTTTTCTTATTTAGCAACAAGTGTACTGTTCTTTATTGGTGTTTTAGCTATAAATATACTTTGTGTTTTAATTACAAGTATTTTAATTAAGTTTGTTTCTTTAGAGGCAATGATAAAAAATAAGACTTTAAATAGCGGCACAAATATTGTAGTTCAGGCTATAAAAATAATTTTTTCGGTAATAATCGCTATCACTATTATTTCATTGCTGAATCAGGGGAACTCATTTAGACAAAGCCAACAAGCTGTTTTAGATTATAAGTATCTGGACGGATATTATACCGCTAATGGTTTTAATTCATCGGAGTATGATTATGCGTTAGCAAACACAGACATATTAGAAAAATATTCTGAACAAACATTAGAGATGTATAATCATAACCATTCACTACTATGTGATTTTAGGACAGACGGTGGTTTGCAGACATCACGCCCCTATTATGAACAACAGCTTGTTATTGCAAATAGAAATTATCTGAATGAATTTTCAAATATCCAGCTCAGTGGAAAACCATTGGGAGAAGATATATTTAGTGAACCAACAGTATTAGTTCCACATAAATATAAGAATGATGAAAATTCTATTAGCGAATATATTAAGCAAGAATATTTCCGATTGATGAATTACAATCAATTTTATGGAATACCGGGAGAAGAAAAAACTATTGATAAATTTAATGTTGTTTATATAGACGATGATTCTACGATAAAAGTCAATACAGAAAATGGTTTTTCGGATATGGCTAATCCTGTTATCATTGTTGATACGGGCAATTTTGCAGGACTTTACTATTTGGATTCTTTAAATACAAGGTGTTTATTTTTTCAAATGGAGTCAAGAGAAGATTTTTCTTCTTTGTTATCAGAATATGATTTAGAGCAATTAGTTACAGCTGGAACATTACTTACACCTTATTTAATGCAACTTGAAAATGTGACATTCGTTCTTAAAACACTCACTATGTTTACGATTGTCTTTATAGTGTCTTTACTGTTTATTTTGTATATTTCAAATTATGTGGACATTTTTGTAAATCGAAAGAGATATGCGGCAAAAGAGATTTTAGGATTCTCTCATTTTAGGACACTGAAAAATCGGTATATTTTTTGGGGAATCGAAATAATTATATCAGGCGTATTAACTGCTATAAATTATTATTTTGCTTGCCTTTTTGCGATTATACTTATTGACTACATATTCTGCGAATTGCTTTATAGAATTTATATCTCAAACGCTTTATATGAGATTGAAAAGGGGGCATAAGTATGTCATTGATTACATTAAAGAACGTCAAAAAAGAATATGGGAAAAATCAGGTTCTATTTGAAAATTTATCTTTAGAAATAGAAAAAGGCGAATTTGTGGGGCTTGTAGGGAAAAGCGGGGCAGGTAAAACGACACTTTTAAATATAATAGGATTGATTACTGATATATCCGAGGGAACAATCACTATTGATAGTCATAAAAATTTGTCCATGAACGGTAAAAATGCTATGATTTTGAGAAGATATACAATAGGCTATCTATTTCAAAATTATGGACTAATAGAAGATGAAAGCGTGTTGTGGAATTTAAAATTAGCTCTTGAATATAAAAAAGTAAAAAAAGAAGAAAAACTGAAACTAATCAATAAGTATTTAAAGCAATTTGAGCTAAGTGACATGCTTAACAAAAAAGTATATCAGTTAAGCGGTGGAGAGCAACAGCGAATTGCAATTATTAAATTGATTTTGCAAGGAAGTCAGATTATATTAGCTGATGAACCAACTTCTGGACTTGATAAAGAGAACGAATTGATAGTGATGAAACTTTTGAAAGAATTAAATGAAAAGGGCATTACTATAATCATGGTCACTCACAACATGAATTTGTGCGATTGTTTTTCCAGAGTTATAAATGTAGAAAACTTTAGATAGTTTGTTAAAGGGAGATACGCGGTTTTATTATACGTGCAATCTCCCTTTATATTTCGTCATATCAAGACTCATATTCAATTATGGTAAATTCGTGGTAAAACACTTATTTTTTCAAGTGATGAACAGCCCTTAAATGCTGTATTTATGCGGATAATCGGATTTTCTATATCAAGTTTCTGTAAATACTAATATAAATAATGTGATAACGGCAGGTTTTGAATTTGGAACTATAATGTAGCGAATCATTTGTAGCTGATTTACGCCATCCATTCTTGCGGCATCAAGTGTAGAATCTGGGATTGCCTGGAAAACGAAAGTAAGCCATACAGTTCCAAAAGGTGAAAATATTGCAGGGATTATCAAAGCTTTCCAACTGTTTAAAAGTTTTAGTTTTTCTAATAAAATATAATTCGGCAGCAGTGTTACCTGAATCGGTAAAATCATAAATAGTGCAAATAGTATAAACCAGAATTTTTTCAGAGGAAAAGAATATTTTGCAAATGCTGTTCCTGACATACAGGAAAAAAGGGTTTGTCCTGCCGCAATCATCAGACACATGGCAAGGCTTCTCCAAAATTTTATCAGATAATCAGGTTTTGCCAGAAAAACTTTATAATAATTCATCAGAGAAAATCCGGTATCTGAATGAAAAACTGAAAATACAATCAGATAGATAATTGGAAATAAAAAAATAAAGGCTATGATCGAAAAAACAAAGAGCCGGGTGTACTGTTTGTACTTATGCATCGGCAGTCCTCCTCTTTAGAAAATAGTATATCATATAGATAAGACCACTTAGAAAAAGAATAAATACGGTAATAATAGTTGCACTGGCGGAAACCTTTTGGTAATTCAGATTTTGTAAATTATTATTCATAAAATGTTGTAAAAAATAAATACTGTTGTCTGGATGAGTTCCGCCAAGTAAAAAGGCTTCTCTGTAGCATTTAAACGCATTCATTATGGAGAGTATTAATGTAAAAAGGATAACCGGAAACAATATAGGACAGGTAATATAATAAAAGCTCTGCCATTTTCCGGCTCCGTGAAGACTGGCATATTCATAATATTCTTTCGGAATCATCTGAAGTCTGGAAGAATAAATGAAAATATAATATCCAACAAATTTCCAGAAATATAAAATACAGATGATCCAAAAAGCGCTTGAGGTATGAAGCCAGTCTTTTTCAGGAAGATAAAAAAAGTTTAGTATCAGATTCAAAAAACCATTATTTTTGAAAAAAAACTGGATGACTAAAACTATAGATGCGATTGGCATGATGATTGGATAAAGAAAAGAGAGTCGGAAAATTTTCTGACCTTTCGTAATCTGTTGTAAAATTACAGAAATACAGAGAGCTGTCCCTAAAGTAACTGGTATTGTAACAAGCATATATTTACAAGTGTTTTTTACTGCCAGTAAAAACATTGTATTTTTAAATAGTTCTTTATAATTATCAAGACCTACAAATTCGCGTTTTCCGATACCAAAAGAAACAGAATACCACAAAACAATCAAAAATGGGATCAGATAAAAGAAAAGAAATCCTGATATTGCAGGGAAAGCCAGTAAGAATCCCTTCTTCTTTTTTTTCATTGCATCACGCTCGCTTTCACTTAAAACTATTCTGTCACCTGTGTATGATAATCATTCCATGCTTTGTCTGCTAAAGCCGAAAGCTTATCTTGCCATATCTTTTTAAAATCAGTTTGCGGACCATATAATAAACTACTATTTTCTATAATCTCTTCATAAATAAAATGTTCAACTTCTGTCGGAAAATATGCTCCTTCTAAGGACTGAAATGCTTTTATAGCTAAATCCTGTTTTGACTGATCTAAGAAGGACAGTTTTGTACGGATGGCAGATACTTGTACCGGATAATCTGTTCCAAGGACACCATTTGCGCTTAGTGACATTCCATTAGTACTAGTTGATTCCTGAATTACGTTATTTAAAAAATACATTAAGAAGTGATAAGCTTCTTCTTTATAATCAGATGCCATACTTACAGCACCAAAGCAACGAATGGCAGCCATTTTTTTTCCCTGAATATCAGGGATTATGTCTATTTGCGTTGTGTGTTCGTTTATGTCATCCAAAGATGAGATTAAAATATGCGAAGAGCTAGTATCAGTATTATTTGTCTTTTCATTTTCTAAATAATCTTGTTTAAATAATAAGTATTCTAATGCGAAATTACTCCACTTTTCCTTATCAAAGAAAATCTGACCGGAATTGTAATCCGCAGCAGGTTGAAACCAGTTACCACTGATATTATCTAATTCGAATAGTGCATTTTTCAGAGCGTGGTCAGAAGAACTTTTTATATTTGAAATCCAATCTTCTAAGGTATCATTTTCCTGTGTATAATCAAGTACAGTATCGGAGATTAACATATTATAGTGGCAGGAAAGAGGAAGAATATATTGTCTTTCCTGATATTGACCGGGGAGAAGAAAAGACGGATTATAGTTTTCCTTTTGCCAATAAGAATCTTTTTTCATATATTTATCCAATGAGGCGAATACACCACTTTGCATTGCCTTATAAGGATTTTCAAAAAGAGGTTCGTTCATCTGCGCAGCTCCATCGGTGGAACAGTTAACAAGATATAAGTCAGAACCTTTTCCAGACATGATCTGTGTACGGAGTTTCTGAATTTCTGCAGATCTTTTATCAGGATCAGGAGATAATATTTTAATTTCAAATTCCAGAGAGTTATTTTTGGATGTGGCATATTTTACAGCATCAAGAACCTGCTCCTTAAAAGCAGGTTCTATAACAATAGAGAGTGTTTTGGAGACATCTTTATTTAGCTTTGTACATCCGGATAATCCAATTGAAAGGATGAGGAGTGGAAGAAGATAAAATTTAAAATTGAACATTGGTATGATCCCTCCTTAAAAATTACAAAGTATAATTGATTGAATTTAAATGATGTATATGTCTTGGTATCTGAATTTTAACACAAAAATAAAATGATGTCAAAAAATATAAAGGAATTTTTTGAAAATGAAGTAGTTCGTATGATTTTGTTGATTTTCGAAGAATACCAGAGGACGCTTGCATTTCAAAAAAATACAAGTTATCCTTAAGAAGATGTACAAAGGAGGAAAAGAAGATGCAGCTTGCAACAGCAATGAATCTAAGAAAAGCAATGGATGAGGAAACCAAAAGAGAGCGGTTCGCTTCCTGGTACAGCACACTGCCCGGAATCCCGGCACATGAAAAAGAGATCATAGAAAGGTCTTTAAAATATAACGTGTGGAAAGAACTCATAAAACTCTTTGTCGTTTATATGATCCTTTCACTGGTATGGTTTTTCGGAGCCGGTCGGTATGATCCGTTTGAAAGTGTAACAGGATATTCTCTCATAGGAAAAAAGAGCGTAATTGGAGTTGTGCAAGAGGATGGCGAGTCATTGCGTTTGAAAAATCCGAATAAAGGCGAGCATGTAAGTTACACACTTGCAGAACTTGGAATGGATCCGATCAAATATTCTTATGGCAGTCGGTTTCAGACATACTGGGAAAAAGAAAAGAATGGGGAATATCAGTTACTTGCGGTATTGCCGGAAAAGCAGGTATCGAAAATAGAAGGTCTTTATTATGGCGTAATGGGAGTCGGATATTTTGCAATTCTTATTGGCGGGATTTGTGCGTTTTTTATCCGGAGAAAACGATATACAGGATGGTTTTTATCGTTCTATTACAGGCTGGAAAAGTTTTACTCAGAATATGGTGTATGGCAGAAATACAGTGTTGAAAGAGGTTATGACACGGTCGATGCGATTATTGCTTACGGAAATGAAAATCCGATATATTTTGTAAACGAATTTTCGAATATCCATCTCACAAAAGAGGAAGTAAAGAAAAAGAAATCAAAGCTTGCCATGGTCTGGCTAACATCAATAGCGGTTATGGCTGGGATTATACTTGTTATTTCACTGTATGTGAATATTACGTCAGCGATCGAGTGCAGGCAAAATGAGGCAAGGACAGCAGCAGTTTTAGAAAAGCTGCAGAATGCGATCGATGAAAAAACGACAGGTCTTGGTGACAAATCGGAATATTACAATTATGCGGACATGATCGACCGGGCAAGGGATACATTCCCGGAAGAAGATATCTACTACAAGCTTCAGACAACGGAGGATTATGTCACGATAATTGTCACAACAAAAAAGAAACAAAATGTCTGCTTTGACCGGTATGTGCCGGTTCAGGGATCAATTGGTGATGAGGATACAGAGTATAAGCTTGAGATTGCCATGGTATCGGATGCGATGCAGCCGGACGACATTTTACATAATTATACAGGGATACTTAAGATAAAGTAAGGTAATGGCAAAAAGATGATTCTGCGAAAGGACGAAGGAGAAAATTTATGAAAAAGAAAAGATTTGCAATGGCAGCAGTATGCGCAGTCATGACTATAGCGCTTGCGGGATGCAGTATGCTCAGCTCCAAATTGAACGATATTACAGGAAAATTAGTGGGGAATTCGTACACGATCACGACCTATGATAATTACGGGAATCGTGTAATGACAACTACAGGAGACAAGATCAATGTGCAGGGAAATGCAGTGGAAACTTCAAGCTATGATTCAGACGGTAATGTTATCACAGGATATGAGCTTTCCTCTGTCATTACGATTACAATCGATGGAAAGGAAATCGAGAGTTGTGGTGATACCTGTATTTTTGCGCAGGACGCGTTGAAAGCGGATGTGGATTTTACGCAGGAGGATATTGAAAGCAATGCAAGCGGTAAGATTACAGACAATACTGCGTTCGCAGGTGTCCTGAATAAGTATAAAAATATGTTTGGAAAAGCCAGAGTTGTTGTTATCAAATCCCAACTGGGACAGCCGATCGTAGCGTATAGTGGAGAAGATGTGTACTGGGAAATCCCGGATGATCTGCCAAAGTTTACGAAGTTGATGATCGATGGGAAAGCGCTGTACATACACCGGGCGAATTTCCAGATCATTGATAAGAGTTTGTTGGAATCCAACTGATAAATTTACTGTGGTGAAATTTCACGGCTGATATAATCAAAGCATGGGTGCTATCATAACGGTGGTGGTTAGTCTTTTTTCAGAGGGACTGGTAAAGCAGATGTATTTTAACTTGCATTTCCCGAAAATACAAGTTATCCTTATCTGTATATCAAGAGGAGGCAGAAAAAAGTGGAAGAAACAAAAAAGTTGTCATGTATAGATTGCAATGTCAAGAAATGCAATGTAAAGCAGAATATAGAGAATCATAAGCCATATCCTGGATTTTGCGTGTCGCATAATATGGATTCCCAGGACCGGCAGAGGGCGCTTGATACCTATCTGGGAGATGAAAAAGATCTGAAGATCATGCGTGCAAGTGCCGAGATCGAGCACGATTTTTACTGCCAGGCAACCCGTGTGGAGGAGACGATCCGCTGGGCAAAAAAACTGGGTGCCAAGAAGATCGGAATTGCAAGCTGTGTGGGACTCTTAAAGGAAAGCCATCTGCTGGCAGGACTTTTGAGAGAATACGGCTTTGAAGTGTACGGTGTGGGCTGTAAGATCGGAGAAGTTCCAAAGACCGAGGTCGGCATTCCGGAACGCTGCGAGGAGGTCGGAGTTCATATGTGTAACCCAATCCTGCAGGCGCAGATGCTGAACAAAGAGAAGACGGACATCAATATCGTGATGGGACTTTGCGTGGGACATGACAGCCTCTTTTACAAATATGCCGAGGCGCCGAGTACAACGCTGGTTGTAAAGGATCGGGTGCTTGGAAATAATCCGGTGGCTGCTTTGTATACGCTGGACTCTTATTACAAAAAGTTACATCATCTGAATCTGGAGGAAGAATAATGCACATTCGACATATTTTATTTGATCTTGACGGAACGCTGCTTCCGATGAACCAGGACGAATTTGTTACCTTTTATATGCCGCTTCTGGCAAAAAAATATATATCCGAGGGGATTTCCTTTGATCCGAAAGCATTTATCGCATCCGTGTGGAAGGGCTATGGAGCGATGGTGAATAATGACGGAAGTTGTACCAACCGGGAAGCATTCTGGCAGTATATGGACGAACTGCTTCCGACGGATTCGGAGAATTCCGAACGGATTGCCCTTGATTTCTATGCAAATGAATTTAACCAGGCAATTGCGGTGACGCAGCCAAACAGTCTGTCGGACAAGGTTGTGAAAAAGGCAAAGGAAAAAGGAATCCGCACCTACCTTGCAACCAATCCGGTATTTCCAAAGGTGGCAACGATGAACCGGATCAAATGGGCGGGACTGGATGCAGAGGATTTTGAGCTGATCACAACTTATGAGGATAATTGTTACTGCAAGCCAAATGTGGACTATTACCGAACAATTCTTGAACAGTTTCATCTTAGACCGGAAGAGTGTCTGATGGTAGGAAATGACGTGGAAGAGGATCTTGCAATTCGGAAACTCGGCGTAAAGACATTCCTTGTTACAGATACGAAGGAAAATAAAAAGGATCTTCCAATCGAAAGCGATTACCAGGGATCGATGGAAGAGCTGTTTGCATTTGTGGAAAACCTGGAAAATGCTTAAAAATTTATTGAAATTCCAAACTTTTATTGTAAATGCATGGCGGACGTGGTAAATTATTCTAAGTAGTATCCGGAGAGAACCGGAGAAGAGTATATGATAAGAAACAGAGGGAAACTGATATGAAGAAAAAGTTACTTGTTGTTTGTGGCGGACAGTCCAGTGAGCATTCAATTTCACGAATTTCCTGTAATTCAGTGATGAAGCATCTGGATAAAGATAAATATGAGATTACACTTGTTGGCATTGCAAAAGATGGGAAATGGTACATCTTAAAGCAGGAAGATAATGACCTGTCAAAAGATACCTGGCTTGACGGAGCAGAAGTGGTAGAAGGTGTATTCAATCTTCTGAGAAGTCAGGATGTTGCATTCCCGGTACTTCACGGACTTTACGGAGAAGATGGAACTATCCAGGGATTATTTGAACTGGCACAGCTTCCGTATGTAGGATGCCGTGTATTTGCATCCAGTGCATGTATGGATAAGATTTTTGCAAAGAAAGTATTTGAAAGTGCAGGAATCCCACAGGTCAAATCTGTATATGTGAAAAAACGAAATGACGGAAGACTGGTCGTTGTCGAAAAAGACATGGAAGAAACAGAAGAAGTAGAAGCTTCGATTATGAAAGAACTTGGTATGCCATGCTTTATCAAAGCAAGCCGTTCCGGATCCAGTGTGGGCTGTTATCGTTGTGATAAAGTTGAAGATTTACTTCCGAAGCTGGAAGAGGCAGCAAAATATGACACTCATGTTGTAGTAGAAGAGTGCGTGGATTGTATCGAACTTGAGACTGCTGTTCTTGGAAATGATGACATTATCGTATCCAGAGTCGGACAGATCATGCCACACGGTGAATTCTATACCTTTGAATCCAAATATGAAGATGCAGAGAGCAAGACATGTATCCCTGCAAAAGTAGATGAAGAGATTCAGGAACAGATCCGTAAGTATGCTGTTCGTGCCTTTAAGGCAATTGACGGACACGGACTGAGCCGTGTGGATTTCTTTCTGGATAAGAAGACCAATCACGTTTACCTGAATGAGATCAATACCCTTCCGGGATTTACGAGTATATCCATGTATCCGCAGCTGATGGAAGATTTGGGATATAGTTATTCTGAACTGCTGGATAAACTGATTGAGATTGCTGATGATAATTAATTACAGATAATAGAAGAATGTTTTGCTGCCGCCGTAATTGGCGGCAGTTTCAAATTACAACAGGAAATGGTATTTCAACAGCAAATAGTGAATGGATATTTTCCATTCAAAACACATTTCTTTTCATAGTGAAATGGTTTGGACCGATCTTATCAATCATATGTATATACGGAATTCTAAAATAGTTAAAAAAGAATGAATAAAGAAAAACTCCAGAATCAATTTTATACTGCTGATTCTGGAGTTTCTTTTACTTAGAAACGATATAATTTCATTTTATTACTTCTCTTTACTATATTCCAGAGAAGCTTCCACAAATCCCTTAAACAGCGGATGTGGTTTGTTCGGACGGGATTTGAGTTCCGGATGTGCCTGTGTTCCGATGAACCAAGGATGTTCCGGAATTTCCACCATCTCTACGATTCTGCCGTCCGGAGAAAGTCCGGATAAGAGCATACCGTTTTGAGTAAGAGCATCACGGTAGTCATTGTTGACTTCATAACGATGACGATGACGTTCGTGGATTTCTTCTTTTCCATATAATTTATAAGCTTTTGATTCTTTGTTAAGAACACAAGGATAAGAACCAAGACGAAGGGTTCCACCGATGTCTTCAATACCGATCTGGTCAGGCATGATGTGGATGACCGGATGTGTAGTGTTTGGATTCAGTTCTACGCTGTGTGCATCATGATATCCGACAACGTCTCTTGCAAATTCTACGATGGCAAGCTGCATTCCAAGGCAGAGTCCGAGGAACGGAACCTTATGTGTTCTTGCATATTTGATGGCTTCGATCTTACCTTCGATACCACGGTCACCGAATCCACCAGGTACGAGGATACCACTTACATCACCGAGAAGTTCATCGACATTTTCCGGTGTGACAGTTTCAGAGTCAATCCATTTGATATTTACGGTTGTGTGGCTGTAGATGCCGCCATGTTTTAATGCTTCAACAACACTGATATATGCGTCATGGAGCTGGATATATTTGCCGACCAGGGCGACTGTTACATCTTGTGTCGGATGTTTCAGGCATTCGACCATCTCTTTCCAGTCTTTCAGATCCGGTTCCGGACAGTCAAGCTTCAGGCATTCGCATACAACGGAAGCGAGATGTTCTTCTTCCATGGCGAGTGGTGCTTCGTAAAGGTATTCCACATCCAGGTTCTGAAGAACGTGATCAGATGGCACGTTACAGAAAAGGGCGATCTTGTCTTTGATTCCCTGATCCAGTGGATGCTCAGAACGGCAGACCAGAATATCCGGCTGGATTCCCATTCCCTGTAATTCTTTTACGCTTGCCTGAGTCGGTTTGGTCTTCATCTCCTGGGAAGCATGCAGATATGGAATCAGTGTGACGTGGATCAGCGCAACATTGTCATGTCCCATATCATGTTGGAACTGGCGGATAGATTCCAGGAAAGGCTGGCTTTCGATGTCTCCGACGGTTCCACCGACTTCGATGATCGCAATCTCGGTATCTGTAGCTGCAGGGTTACGATAGAAACGGCTCTTGATCTCATTCGTGATATGCGGGATGACCTGTACGGTTCCTCCACCAAAATCTCCACGACGTTCTTTCTGAAGAACGGACCAGTAAATCTTTCCTGTCGTTACATTCGAGTTCTTGGTAAGACTTTCATCGATAAATCTTTCATAATGTCCAAGGTCAAGGTCTGTCTCAGCTCCATCGTCTGTTACAAAAACTTCACCGTGTTGTACCGGATTCATTGTACCCGGGTCAATGTTGATGTACGGATCAAATTTCTGCATTGTAACTGTGTACCCGCGTGCCTTGAGCAGACGCCCAAGAGAAGCTGCTGTGATTCCTTTTCCAAGACCTGAGACAACGCCTCCGGTAACAAATACATACTTAACTGCCATAGTTCCAGTTCCCTCCTTATGGTAATTTTTTTTGTCTACTACTCATTGTGTTCTGTAAAAAATAAGATAGAATGCGATTTCTATTCATCAGAAAAGTCCGGTATAACCTCCTGACGGATAAAAATAGAAAAAAACCCCATAAAAACAAATTTATGTGGCTCCCTCGCTACTTTGATTTCCCCTTGAAATCAATTCCCCTATAAAATACTTTAAAAGTATACACCCATTCCAGAAAAAAATACAACAATTTTTTTTGAAATGGGTGTATAAAAATTAAAAAAAGAATATTTGTCTACTGATAGATCGGTTTTTTCTCGTATCTCGGTTCAGATGTAACCTGGATGGATAACTTCTGGAACAGACGGATATCTACATTTGCAAGCATAACGGATACATGAGCCTGGCAGCCTTTTAAATTCGGGACTTGTCTGAGTGCCTGTTCAGCAACCGGATTGGAAGAGGCACTGATAGAAAGTGCAATCAGAGCTTCATCGATGTGAAGTCTTGGGTTCTTGCTTCCAAGGAATTCGGTTTTAACTTTCTGGATCGGTTCCAGGGCAGTCGGTGAGATCAGGTGCATATCATGATCGATTCCGGCGAGTTCTTTTAAGGCGTTCAGGATCAGGGCAGCAGATGCGCCAAGCAGATCAGAGGTTTTTCCTGTTACGATGCGTCCGTCCGGAAGCTCCAGAGCGGCAGCCGGTGCACCGGTTTCTTCAGCGCGTGCAAGGGCGGCATCAACAACCTTACGGTCATGTACGGTAACTCCTGCCTGATTCATCAGAAGCTCGACCTTATAAGTCTCTTCCTTCGGGCATTCACCGGAAAGAAAACGGTCCATGGTGCGGTAGTAGCGGCGAATGATCTCCTGACGGGAAGCTTCTTTGCAGACTTCATCGTCACAGATGCAGTTACCAGCCATGTTAACACCCATGTCTGTTGGTGATTTGTATGGATTTTCTCCGTAAATGCGCTCAAAAATTGCACTCAGTACAGGGAAGATCTCTACGTCACGGTTGTAGTTGACGGTAGTAACACCGTAAGCTTCCAGATGGAACGGGTCGATCATATTTACATCGTTAAGGTCAGCAGTAGCTGCTTCATATGCTAAGTTGACCGGATGCTTTAACGGGATATTCCAGATCGGGAAGGTTTCGAATTTGGCATATCCTGCGCGGACTCCGCGCTTGTGCTCATGATAGAGCTGGGAAAGGCAGGTAGCCATCTTTCCACTTCCAGGTCCAGGTGCGGTGATGACAACCAGAGGTCTGCTTGTCTCAATATATTCGTTCCTTCCGTATCCTTCGTCACTTACGATTAGCGGGATGTTGGAAGGATAACCTTCTATTACATAATGGATATAAACTTTAATGCCAAGCTTTTCCAGACGTCCTTTGAAAAGATCGGCACTGTTCTGTCCGGAGTACTGTGTGATAACAACACTTCCGACAAAGAGACCATTGGCTTCAAATTCGTCTTTCAGGCGGAGAACGTCAGTGTCATAAGTGATCCCAAGGTCACCGCGGACTTTGTTGGCCTCAATATCGGCTGCACTGATAACGATCACAATCTCTGCGGTATCCGATAATTCTTTTAGTAAATGTAATTTGCTGTCCGGCTGAAATCCAGGAAGCACGCGGGAAGCATGATAGTCATCGAAAAGCTTTCCACCGAATTCGAGATACAGTTTGTTGTCAAACTGATTGATTCGCTCACGAATGTGAGAAGACTGCATTTGCAGGTATTTTTCATTATCAAACCCAATTTTCATAAAGTTCCATCCTTTTTGTCCATAATTTTACTTTCATAGAAGCAATTCAAACCTAGTATACTATAAAATATGACTTTTTTACAATCTTTTCATAAATTTTTCATTGATTTCTAAAAAACGCCTACTTATAATAGAGAGGACGACACTTAGGAGGTAGGTATGGATAACCAGAATAATAGAAATAAGCAAAACCTTCCGGGAAATAATAACCCGAATAATAAAAATAACCGCCAAAGATGGAATATTATATTATTTACCGTTATGCTGATCTCGTTTATCGTATTTGCGCTGTATCAGTTCCGGGAAGACACAGATGCCCGGGAGATTACCTATGATCAGTTCCTGAACATGGTAGATTCCGGGGAAGTTAAGAAAGTTGTGATCGAGGATGACAAGATCATGATCACAGCGAAGACAGAAGCTGAGATGAAGAACAGCAAGAAAAAAGGCGCTTCTGAGAGCGATGTGGTCGAAGGTTCTGTAGCAGATAACAACGACAGCAGCAGTAAGGACAGCAGCGATGACAGTACAGGTCTGTTCAGTAATGTGACAAGGAAGCAGTATTATACCGGTATTGTGAAGGATGATACCCTTTCGGACAGACTGTATAAAGCAGGTGTTGAGTATGAACAGAAGATACCGGATTCTACATCTTATATGGTGATGAATCTTCTGGTCAACATTGTTCCGCTTGTGATCATGATCGGTCTGGGCGTGATGCTGATGCGCCGTATGACAAAGGGTGGCGGCATGATGGGCGTTGGCAAGAGCAATGCCAAGATGTATGTGGAAAAATCTACCGGAGTCACATTTAAGGATGTAGCCGGTCAGGATGAAGCAAAAGAATCCCTGCAGGAAGTAGTCGATTTCCTGCATAACCCTGGCAAATACACCGGAATCGGAGCGAAGCTTCCGAAGGGAGCACTTCTTGTAGGTCCTCCCGGAACCGGTAAGACACTTCTTGCAAAAGCAGTTGCCGGAGAAGCAAAAGTACCGTTCTTCTCTCTTTCGGGTTCTGCATTTGTTGAGATGTATGTCGGTGTCGGAGCGTCAAGAGTACGTGACCTCTTTAAGCAGGCACAGCAGATGGCGCCGTGTATTATTTTTATCGATGAGATCGATGCAATCGGAAAAAGCAGAGATTCACAGCTTGGTGGCAATGATGAAAGAGAACAGACATTGAATCAGCTCCTTGCAGAGATGGATGGATTTGACAGTAATAAAGGTCTTCTGCTTCTTGCGGCAACGAACCGTCCGGAGATCCTGGATCCGGCGCTTCTCCGTCCGGGAAGATTTGACAGGCGTATCATCGTAGATAAGCCAGATCTCAAGGGACGTATTGATGTCCTGAAAGTACATGCCAAAGATGTTAAGATGGATGAGACAGTCAATCTGGAAGAGATTGCACTTGCAACTTCCGGGGCAGTCGGTTCTGATCTTGCCAATATGATCAACGAGGCTGCGATCAATGCAGTAAAAAAAGGAAGAAATGTTGTATCCCAGGCAGACCTTTTTGAGGCTGTTGAGGTCGTTCTTGTGGGTAAAGAGAAGAAAGACCGTATCATGAGTCAGAAAGAACGCCGTATCGTATCATACCATGAAGTCGGTCATGCACTGGTAACTGCCCTTCAGAAGGACGCAGAACCGGTACAGAAGATTACAATCGTTCCGAGAACCATGGGTGCACTCGGTTATGTGATGCAGACACCGGAGGAAGAAAAGTTCCTGAATACCAAGGCTGAGCTGGAAGCAATGCTGGTGACAGCCCTTGCAGGACGTGCAGCAGAGGAACTGGTGTTTGACACAGTTACAACCGGAGCATCGAATGATATTGAGCAGGCAACCAAGATCGCAAGAGCGATGGTAACACAGTATGGTATGTCTGAAAAATTCGGACTTATCGGACTGGAATCTATCCAGAACCGTTATCTGGACGGAAGAGCTGTTATGAACTGCGGAGAGGCAACCGCGGCAGAAATCGATCAGGAAGTTATGAAGATGCTGAAGGGAGCATATGCAGAAGCGAAGAGAATGCTTTCCGAGCATCGTGAAACGATGGATCAGATCGCCGGATTCCTGATTGAGAAAGAGACGATCACCGGAAAAGAATTCATGAAGATTTACCGCAGATGTGAAGGAATTCCGGAACCGGAAGAAAAGAAAGAAGAGAATCCTGTAAAAGAGCAGACGATCGAGATGCCGAAGAAAGAGGCAGATACCGAAGCTGCACAGCAGGAAGAGAAAGAAACGCAGAAGAAAGTAGAAAGAGATGAAGACGGATTCATCCTTCCGCAGAAGCGTGACTAGTCTAAAATAACAGAAGATGCAGAGGTTTCAGAACAATAGGTTCTGGAGCCTCTTTTTTCTGTAGATTCTTTCGAAAGAATGACTTGTATTGTCTGCAGGAAGCAAGGTATAATGTGACTATGGAAAATCAGACATTTATTATTGAAGACGAACTTAAAAAACTTCCTGGGAAACCGGGAGTCTATCTGATGCATGGGGAAAAGGACGAGATCATTTATGTTGGAAAGGCGATCAGCCTGAAGAACCGTGTCAGACAGTATTTTCAGCCGAGCAGGAACCGGGGGGCCAAGATTGACCAGATGGTGACGCATATCACCCGGTTTGAGTATATCGTGACGGATTCGGAACTGGAAGCACTGGTTCTGGAATGCAATCTGATCAAGGAACACCGGCCAAAGTACAATACGATGCTGATGGATGATAAGAGTTATCCATTTATCAAAGTGACAACCGGCGAAGCATATCCAAGGATTATGATGGCAAGGCAGATGAAGAAGGACAAGTCAAAGTATTTCGGCCCTTATACCAGTGTGACGGCGGTAAAAGATACGATCGAACTGATCCGGAAGCTTTACCGTCTGCGTAGCTGTAACCGCATCCTTCCGCGCGATATCGGGAAAGAAAGATGCTGTCTCTATCATCATATCAAGCAGTGCGATGCACCGTGTCAGGGGTATATTTCGCAGGAAAAATACAGAGAGTCGGTTGATGAAGTACTCAAATTCCTGGGAGGAAATTATGATAAAATCTTAAAGGATCTGGAGAAAAAGATGCAGGAGGCATCGGATGATCTGGAATTTGAGAAAGCAATTGAATACCGGGAGCTTCTGCACAGCGTGAAGCAGATTGCACAGAAGCAGAAGATTACCGATACAGGGGGCGAGGACCGGGATATTGTGGCTCTTGCAAGAGAGCATGAGGATGCGGTGGTACAGGTATTCTTTATCCGCAATGGTCGTCTGATCGGCAGAGATCATTTTTATCTGCGGATTGCCCAGGGAGATGAAAATGCAGAGATCCTCTCCAGCTTTATCAAGCAGTTTTATGCCGGAACGCCATATATTCCGGGCGAACTGATGCTTCCGGTGGAACCGGAAGAGCGGGAGATCCTGGAAGCATGGCTTGGAGAAAAACGTGGGCATAAGGTTCATTTCCGTATTCCGAAAAAAGGGGAAAAAGAAAAGCTTGTTGAGCTTGCAGCGAAAAATGCAAAGATGGTACTGGAAAAAGATAAGGAGCGTATCAAGCGTGAAGAAGGAAGAACGATCGGTGCAGTAAAAGAAATAGAAAAGTTGCTTGGTCTTAATAACCTGGTGCGCATGGAGGCGTATGATATTTCCAATACCAATGGATTTGCCTCGGTAGGGTCGATGATCGTTTATGAGAGGGGCAAACCGAAACGAAACGATTATCGTAAGTTCCACATCAAGGGTGTGCAGGGGGCGGATGATTATGCAAGTATGCGTGAGGTCCTCACCAGAAGATTCCGGCATGGTCTGGAGGAACAGAAAAGCGGGAAAGAGCTGGGAAGTTTTAATGTTTTTCCGGATCTGATCATGATGGATGGTGGAAAAGGACAGGTTAATATAGCACTGGAAGTACTGGATGAACTTCATATATCCATTCCGGTATGCGGTATGGTCAAAGATGACCACCATCGGACGAGAGGTCTCTACTATCAGAATATCGAGATTCCGATCGACCGCAATTCCGAAGGGTTTCGGCTGATCACAAGAGTGCAGGATGAGGCACACAGATTTGCTATAGAATTTCACCGGAAACTGCGTAGTCAGGGACAAGTGCATTCGATCCTGGATGATATTCCGGGAATCGGACCTGCGAGAAGGAAAGCACTGATGCGGACATTTGCCAGCCTGGATGAGATTAAGAATGCAGAGGTGGAAGAGTTGAAAAAAATTCCATCAATGGATGAAAAATCGGCAAAAAACGTGTATAATTTTTTCAGGGGAAGCGAAAAGGAAGATACAGAAGCTACTCTGATGGAAGAACAATAAAAGGAGACAGGACTATGGGAGTTACATTAACAAAAATCGTAGAGAAGATGGAACTTAGAAATCTTACTCCGGATGTCGATATGACACAGCGGGAAGTAAAAATTCCGGATATTAACCGTCCGGCACTTCAGCTCGCCGGATTTTTTGATCATTTTGATTGCGAACGGATTCAGCTTATCGGATATGTAGAGTACACTTATCTGCAGACACTGGAATATGAGCATAAGATGAAAATATATGATACACTGCTTGAGTATGGGATTCCATGCTTTATTTTCTGCAGAAATCTGCAGCCGGATCCGGAATTTCTGGAGAAAGCAGTGAAGAACAATATTCCGGTATTTATTACGGATAAACAGACTTCTTCCTTTTCAGCAGAACTGATCCGCTGGATGAAAGTGGAACTGGCACCGTGTATTTCAATTCACGGGGTACTGGTGGATTGTTATGGAGTCGGTGTTCTGATCATGGGAGACAGCGGTATCGGTAAAAGTGAGGCGGCACTGGAGCTGATCAAGCGAGGTCATCGTCTGGTAACAGATGACGTGGTGGAGATCCGGAAGGTCAGTGATGATACTCTTGTTGGTACAGCACCGGATATTACCCGCCATTTTATTGAACTTCGCGGAATTGGTATCATTGACGTAAAGACGCTGTTTGGTGTGCAGAGTGTAAGAGAGACACAAAATATTGATCTCGTCATTACGCTTGAGGACTGGAACAAGGATCGCGAATACGACAGGCTTGGACTTACTGAGGAGTATACAGAATTTCTTGGTAATAAGGTTGTATGCCACAGTATTCCAATCCGCCCGGGACGTAATGTTGCCATTATCGTAGAATCAGCGGCAGTCAACCACAGACAGAAACAAATGGGCTATAACGCAGCTCAGGAGCTGTACCGCCGGGTACAGGAAAATCTAAAAAAGAATATGTAAGGAGCAGGAGACAGATGAAATATTGTTTTGGTATCGATATAGGCGGAACGACAGTAAAGATGGGACTTTTTCAGGAAGACGGAGAGCTTCTTGACAAATGGGAGATCAAGACACGTACTGAGAACCAGGGAGAAGCAATCCTCCCGGATATTGCGCAGGCAGTGAAAGCAAAGATGGCAGAAAAGAAACTGGTGAAGGAACAGATCATCGGACTTGGAATGGGGCTTCCGGCACCGGTAACCGAGGATGGAATTGTTCAGAATACAGCAAATCTTGGATGGGGATACAAAGAAGTGACACGTGAACTGGAAGAGCTTCTTGACGGAATGAAAGTGATTCCGGGGAATGATGCAAATGTAGCTGCGCTTGGTGAGATGTGGAAAGGTGGCGGAAAAGGTCACAAGAATGTTATTATGGTTACCCTTGGAACCGGTGTTGGCGGTGGAATCATCGTGGATGGAAAGTGCCTTGTAGGGGCACACGGTGCTGGCGGAGAGATCGGTCATC
This sequence comes from Coprococcus sp. RTP21204st1_G4_RTP21204_210225, assembly GCF_040915385.1. Lineage (NCBI taxonomy): Bacteria > Bacillati > Bacillota > Clostridia > Lachnospirales > Lachnospiraceae > Coprococcus > Coprococcus sp. RTP21204st1_G4_RTP21204_210225. The sequence continues at coordinate 28,040 of NZ_JBCPDP010000007.1, forward strand.
TGTGTGTAAACTACCAGGAGACAGAAACCTGTGGATGTGGAAAGAAAGGCTGTCTGGAACAGTATGCTTCTGCAACAGGAATTACAAGACTTGCCAATATGCGTCTTGCAAAAGATGAGAAACCAAGTACCCTCAGAAATGTGGCAGAGATGTCTGCGAAAGAAGTGTTTGATGCAGTGAAAGCCGGAGACGAAGTTGCAATTGAAATCGCAACTGAATTTGGAAAGTATCTGGGACATGCGCTGGCGAACCTTGCAGCTGCATGTGATCCGGCGGTTATCGTAATCGGCGGAGGGGTATCAAAAGCCGGAGAGGTTCTGCTGGATTACATCAAAGGACCATTTAAAGAAATGGCATTCTTTGCAGATAAAGATACAGAATTTGCACTTGCAGAGCTTGCAAATGATGCAGGAATCTGCGGAGCAGCAAAACTGGTACTGAAATAAGTGAAAGATATTATAAAAAAACAAAAATCTTGTGAGAAATATTTAACATTCTTGCAAGATTTTTGTTTTTTATAGAAGAAAATGCAGAATGACAAATGTTTACATTTGACATTCTGCACAAAATGATGTAGACTTATCGTAGTAACATTATTAAATAAGCCTATGAACTCTAAAAAATTGTGAAAAGGAAAACAAAATGATAATACGTAAAACATTAAGAGAGCAAGTAGTTGAAATTTTAAGACATAAGATTTTATCAGGAGAGATCAAACCGGGAGAACGAATTATAGAGGCAAAAGTAGCAGAAGAGCTGAAAGTCAGCAGAGGTCCTTTAAGAGAAGCTCTCAGGCAGATCGAAGAAGAAGGGCTGGTTGTATATGAAGCACAGAAAGGCTGCGTAGTAAAGACGATGACTTATGAAGAGATGCAGGAAACATACCTGATCCAGTCTACGCTTGAGAAACTGGCAGTGCAGATGTGCGGGGGAGAGATCAGCAAAGAACAGGGTGAAGAGATGCAGAAGCTTGTTCTTTCCATGGAGAAAGCGGCCAATCAGAAAAATCTGTATGATGTTATAAAATTCGATGAACAGTTCCATGAATGTATTGTGAAGACCGCACACAGTGAAAAACTTCATAGAATCTGGAAAATACTGGAAGGAGGGAATACGGCGGCATATTATACGATGGATACAAAAACTCTGGTACCATTTGATGTGGTCCACATCAATCATCAGAGAATTTTGGATCTGTTTCATAAAGGGACAGTCGAAGATATCTGTAAAGAGATAGAATTACACTACATGGTTGTCCCGCATGTTCTATATGAAAATCAAAAGAAAAAAGGAGAAAGGAACTGAAGGTATGGTTAAATTTATTGGGAAAAGGCTGGCATATGCTGTTTTGACATTGTTCTTGATTACGACAGCGACATTTTTCTTGGTAGCAGGTGCTCCCGGAGATCCGATCGCTGCGAAGGTTGGTCAGATGCCTGAACAGGCACAGCAGATTATCCGTCAGAAATACGGACTCGATCAGCCGGTAGTAAAAAGGTATACAACTTATATGAAGAATCTTCTTACAACAGGAGACTTCGGAGAATCTATTATTTATACCGGTCAGTCAGCAAATGACATTATTAAAAACAATACGCTGGTATCAGCGAAGATAGGTTTGTTGGGACTACTCTTCCAGACAACGATTGGTATATGTCTCGGAATGGTAGCGGCTCTTAACAGGGGGAAACCGGTGGATCATGTTATAAGGGTACTCGTTGTATTAGCTATTTGTGTTCCTAGTTTCGTATTTGCATCTGTATTGCAGTATTTTCTGGCATTTAAGTGGAAACTGGTGCCGGTATTCGGCTGGGGACAAATGAAACATTATATTCTTCCGGTTGCCGCATATGCGATCGGCGGTATCGCATCTTATACAAAATATATGAGAAGCAGTACCTTATCTGTTATCGGAGAAGATTATATTATTACAGCAAAAGCAAAGGGATGTACAAAGAAGAGAGTTGTACGGAAACATGTTTTGAGAAATGCAATGCTTCCTATCATTACTATGATCGGACCTTCTCTGGCAGGAATTTTTGCAGGATCATTCATCCTTGAACGTATGTTTGCGATTCCGGGACTTGGATTCTACTATGTAAAAGCAGTTTCGGATAATGATTATACGATGGTAATCGGTCTTACAATTTTCTTTGCTATTTTGTTCGTTGGCTCGCTGATTGCAGTAGACATTCTGTATGGAATCGTCGATCCGAGAATCCGAGTTGCAAAAGGTAAGAAATAGGAGGGCTTCTGATGAGTACAAAAGAGGTAGTAATGACAGAAGAATGGAATGAATCAGATGATTTTAAACGTGTTGGGACGGAAGGATTATCTGGTGAAGATATCGGACAGAAATCCCTGACCTATTGGGCGGATGTCTGGAGAAGATTTAGGGAAAACAAACTTGCAATATTTGGTCTTATATTATTAGGCGTGATCGTAGTGATCCTGTTTGTCGGACCGCTGATCACAGGACAGGATTATCAGCTGATCGATGCGTCGATCAAGAATCAGGGACCAAGCAGTGCACACTGGTTTGGCACAGATGATATGGGAAGAGATCTCTTTACCCGTGTCTGTGTAGGCGGACGTATTTCAATCTATATTGGGTTATGTTGTACATTGGTAATGTTTGTGATCGGAGCACTCCTTGGAGCGCTGGCAGGATTAAAAGGCGGACTGGTAGATGACATCATCATGCGTATCTGCGAATTTATCGGAAACCTGCCATATCTGATCATTGTAGTAATTTTATCCATGGTACTTGGAAGAAGTATGTTCTCCCTTGTTTTTGCAATGAGCCTTACCGCGTGGGTAGGAACTGCGCGTATGGTAAGAGGACAGATCCTTCAGATCAAGGAACAGGATTATGTGCAGGCAGCAACAGCACTTGGTGCATCGACCGGACGTATTATTGTCAAACATCTTCTTCCGAATACACTTGGAATTATTATGGTTGATATCACGATGTCAGTTCCGGGATTTATTTTCAGTGAGGCTTTCTTAAGTTATATCGGACTTGGAGTAAGACCACCGGAAACCAGCTGGGGAGCACTTGCATCAGCAGGACAGCAGCAGCTTATGTTTTACCCACATGAATTGTTCTTCCCATGTCTGATGATCGTACTTACAATGCTGACCTTCCATCTGATTGGTGATGGACTTTCAGATGCTTTGGATCCGAAGCTGAGAAAATAAAAGGGGGAACTACAAGATGAAAGAAAAAATACTGGAAGTGAAAAACCTGGAGGTATCTTTCAAGACCTATGCCGGAATCTCACATGCAGTAAGAGGAATCGATTTTAATCTGCATAAAGGAGAAACTCTTGCGATTGTAGGAGAGTCTGGCTGTGGTAAGACAGTATCTTCAAAAGCAATCATGCGATTGCTTCCAGAATCGAACACATTAATAAATGAAAATTCTGAAGTATTGTTCCACGGGGAAGATCTTCTGAAAAAATCAGAAAATGAAATGGTTTCCATTCGGGGAAGTAAGATTTCAATGATTTTCCAGGATCCAATGACTTCACTGAATCCGACCATGAAGATCGGAGATCAGATTGCGGAAAGTATTCTGATCCATAGACAGATTTCTAAAGAAGAAGCATATAAAGAAGCTTTAGAAATGCTGCAACTGGTTAAAATACCAAATGCAGAAAAACGAATGAAACAGTATCCGTTTGAATTTTCAGGCGGTATGAGACAGAGAGCGATGATCGCTATCGCCCTTGCATGTAAACCGGAGATCCTGATTGCGGATGAGCCGACAACTGCTCTGGACGTAACGATCCAGGCACAGATCATGGAGCTGATCGGAGAACTGCAAAAAGAACTGGATATGGCGATGATCCTTGTAACACATGACTTAGGTGTTGTAGCGAGTGTTGCAGATAAGATTCAGGTTATGTATGCAGGAAAAATTGTAGAACGTGGTGATGTACGTGAGATTTTCTATCAGTCTACACATCCTTATACGAGAGCTCTTCTGGATTCCGTTCCGAAGATTCATTCTACAAACAAAGAAACATTATATTCCTTAAAAGGAACGCCGCCGGATCTTATCAATCCGCCGGTTGGATGTTCTTTTGCTCCGCGTTGTGAGTATGGAATGAATATCTGCAGAAAGAAATATCCGGAGCTTACAAAATTCAGTGATACACAGGAATGCAACTGCTGGCTTCATGATCCAAGAGCGGATGTGAGCAATCTTCCTGAGAATATGATAAGGAGGAGACAGTAACCATGGATAAGAAAGAAGTACTGATCGAAGTGAAAGACCTGAAGAAATATTTTCAGGTTGGAAGAAACCAGACACTGAAGGCAGTGGATGGGGTAAACTTTAAGATCTATAAAGGTGAGACTCTTGGAATCGTAGGAGAATCCGGCTGTGGTAAAACAACCTGTGGAAAGACAGTTATGGGGCTTTACAAGGCTACAGGCGGTGAAGTTCTTTTTGACGGAGTTGATATTAATAAACTGAATAAAAATGAAAAGAAAGAGTTTACAAAGAGAGCTCAGATTATTTTCCAGGATCCATATTCTTCACTGAATCCGAGAATGACAGTCGGTGACATCATCGGGGAAGGAATTGACATTCACAAGCTTTATACCGGAAAAGAACGCCAGGAAAAGATTTATGAATTACTGGAACTGGTCGGACTTAACCGAGAACATGCGCTTCGTTTCCCTCATGAATTCTCAGGCGGACAAAGACAGCGTATCGGAATCGCAAGAGCACTTGCTATCGAACCAGAATTCATCGTTTGCGATGAGCCGATTTCAGCTCTTGACGTTTCCATTCAGGCACAGGTTGTCAACCTGCTGATCGAACTTCAGCAGAAGAAAAACCTGACCTATCTCTTTATCGCACATGACCTGTCTATGGTAAAACATATTTCAGACCGTGTCGGTGTAATGTATCTGGGAAATATGGTTGAATTTGCAGAGAGTGATGAATTATATCAGAATCCACTTCATCCATATACAAAAGCGTTGATGGCAGCGATTCCGATCCCGGATCCGGACACAGAAGAACAGAAGAAGAGAATTCGACTCGAGGGAGAGATCCCAAGCCCGGTTAATCCAAAACCTGGATGCAGATTTGTGACGAGATGCAGATATGCAACAGAAAAATGTCATCAGGAGACACCGCAGCTTGAAGAACTCAAACCGGAACACTTTGTAGCTTGTCATAGAGCAAAAGAGTTGATGGAAGATCACCCGCAAGAGTAATCTTGCTGGATATAAAGGAGGAAGACTATGAAAAAAAGAAAAACATTAGCGATGGGACTCGCAGTAGCAATGGCAGTCAGCTGTCTTGCCGGATGTGGCGGAGATGACAAAAAAGCTAGTTCTGATGGAAAAACAGAACAGGTTCTGAATATCTCCAACAACAGTGTGGTTGTCGGACTGAACCCGCTGATCAACACAACTGGCCCGGATAACTCAGCATTTAACATGGTGTTGGATCCACTCGTTAAAAGAGTAACTCAGGAAGGAAATACCTATAAAATCGTGCCTGCTGCAGCAGAGAGCTGGGATATCAGTGAAGATGGACTTACTTATACTTTCCACATGAACAAAGATGCGAAGTGGAGCGATGGAACGAAAGTAACTGCAAATGACTTTGAATTTACTTTCCAGAAGATGGCAACTCCATCCGTTGCAGCAACAAATGCATGGCTGTTTGATGGAATTATCGAGAACTTCTCAGAAGCTCTTTACGATCAGGGAAAGAAACCGGAAGAAATCGGTGTACATGCCATTGATGAAGATACACTGGAAATCAAAATTATCCACCCGGCATCTTACTTCCTGGAACTGGTTTCCTCATCAGCTTATCCGGTAAACAAAGCAATGTATGAAAAACTCGGAAGCGACTATGCAACATCAGAAACAAAGACTGTATTTAACGGACCTTTCAAGATTGAAAGCTGGAGTCAGAATACAGAGATGGTATTGGTAAGAAATGATCAGTACTGGGGAGCCGACGATGTGAAGCTTGACAAGATCAATAGCAAGATCATTCAGGAATCAGGTACTGCAGTTCAGTCTTATATCAACGGTGAACTGGATGTGATCGGTACAACGGATGCAAACTGGGGAAAGACTATCGAAGAACAGGGAGAATCTGAATCTTATCAGGTTCCGGATAGTGCACCGGAATTCTTCATGCTGAATGCAGCAAACGAATATCTGTGCAATGAAAAGATCAGACAGGCTTTATCAGTAGCTTATGACCGTCAGGAAATGATCGATACTCTTCGTAATGGAAAAGGTGTTCCGATTTATTCTATGATGCCAGATACCATTCAGGTTGGGGAAAAAACATACACAGAATTAGTTGGCGGAAAGAATCATTTCGTTCAGGAACTTCAGGAAGAAATCAAAGATCCGAAAGCTTTACTTATTGAAGGATTAAAAGAACTTGGTAAAGATCCAGACCCGTCAAAGGTAACAATCCGTTATGCAAGCCGTGGTACAGATGAACTATCTAAAAAGATTGCTGAATGGATGAAGCAGCAGTGGGAAAGCGTTCTTGGAATCAATGTCGAAATCGATATGATGGAATGGAACATCATGTGGGATAAGATTGACGCCGGTGATTACGATATCGCAACAGGCGGCTGGGGACCATACTACAATGAACCAAGTGCTCTTCTTCAGTTATTCGATCCTGATAATGGATACTTCAACGCAGAAAAGACAGGATGGTCAGGAGAAGATCCTAAGAAATACCAGGAACTTTTAAATGCAGCAAAATATGAAGTTGATGACCAGAAGAAGGCAGAGCTTTATCTGCAGGCAGAAGAACTGGTTGTTAAGTCAGGACTGATCGAACCTACTTATGTTGAAGAGGCACCTACATTTGTTAAGAAATATGTGAAGAACTACTTCGTTTCTACAGTTGGTCAGGTTGATTTCTCTCAGGTTTATATTGAAAAATAGTATATTGACTTACAGAGTAAACTAAATTGAAATGTCATAGAGGTTATAAAACCTCTATGGCACTTTAGATTTAAAAAAATAAAAGTAAATGGAGAAATGATTATGTATGTAATTAAAAATGGAACCATTCATACTGGAACGGGTGAAGTGCTTGAAAACTATGATATCTTAATCGAGGGGGAAAAGATTAAGAAAATCGAAAAGAATATCTGCGAAGCAGATGCAGAAATTATCGATGCAACAGGAAAACAGGTTTTCCCGGGTTTCATCGATCCACATTCTTCTATCGGAGCTATGGGGATTCCGACTCGTTACAGAGATAATGCAGAAACTACAAATGTAATCAATCCGGATCTGAGCGTGAAGTATGCCATTGATCCAGATGAAGTGAATGCACAGGAATTCTACAAATCAGGAATTACATCTGTTGGATTTTCACCGGATCACAGCAATGTGATCGGAGGACAGATTACAGTGTGTAAGACAGCTCCGGATCATATGGCAAACCGTATTGTAAAAGAGCACGCAGCAATGAAGGGAAGCGTATGCTCAACCGTTAAGGATGTATATGGTGCAAGTAACCAGATGCCGAAAACAAGAATGGGAATTTTCCATTTGCTCAAAGAAGCAATCAGAAAAGATGACCTTTTGAAGAAATATCAGATGCCATTTGTCATCGCTGCAGAAACTGCAGGTGAGATTCAGTGTCTTATGGAGCTTCTGAAAGATGAAGATATCCAGCTTACAATCGTAGATGGATTTGAATTCGGCGATGCGATTGAAGAACTGAAAGAAAAGAAAGTTGGAATTATCTTTGGTAATTTCAGCAATCTGTCACAGATTTCCAAACATGAAATCGACCTTTCCAGATTAAAAGAACTGGTAGAAAACGGAAACCGCATCGCATTTACAAACACATGCAAAGGTGCTTCTGAAGGTAGAGAAGTATTCATCTGGAGTGCAATCGAAGTATATCGTGCAGGAATCGATGCCGAGGATGTAGTAAAAATGATGACGATCCAGCCAGCCGAGATGCTTGGTGTTGCAGATCAGATCGGAAGTATCGAAGTTGGAAAAGACGCGGACATCACAATTTACAGTGATCATCCTGTAAAATCTTATGCGGCACACGTACAGTTTTGTATGATAAATGGAAAGGTGGTATTATCGTAATGCAGACATTAATCAAAAATGGTATTTTGTATACAATGACAGAGGATAAGGGCATCTTTCAGGGGGATATTCTCGTCGAAGGAACAAAGATCAAAGAAGTAGCAGAACATATCAGTGAAGACTGCTTAGAGGATGGAGATAAGCTCATTGAGGCAGAAGGATATTATGTTCTTCCGGGACTTATCGATGCACATTCTCACATCGGATTATTTGATTTCAATGTGGATCCGGGTGTAGACGATGCCAATGAGATGACAAATCCGGTTACTCTTTCTGTTGATGCACGTTTTGGAACTAATCCAAAAGCAAGAGAATTTAAAGTAGCTTATGAGCACGGAATCACAACCATGCTTCTGACTCCGGGAAGCGGAAATGTATTTTGCGGACTTCCGTTTGCACTTAAAACTTATGGAAACAATGTGTTTGATATGACAATCAAATCTCCATGTGCTGTAAAGATTGCTCTTGGCGGTAATCCGAAAAATACATACGGAGATCAGAGAAGACTTCCGATGACAAGAATGGGAATCGCTAAGGTTCTGGATGATACCTTTGCAAAAGCAAAGAAATACATGGAAGACAAAGAACAGAATAAAGAAGTGGAGTATGATCCGGATATGGAAGCTCTTTGCCTGGCTTTAAAAGGAGAAATTCCATGTAAGATCCACTGTACACAGTATGATATGCTCACAGCAATCGAGATTGCGAAAAAATACAACGTACACTTCTCATTAGAACATGCATGGGGAGCAACCGATTATCTGGATGAAATCGTGGAAAGCGGATGCGATATATGCTACGGACCGATTGCAACTTACCGTAGTCCTGGAGAACGTAGAAAAATCGATGTGGAAGCTGTAAAAATGCTGGATGACAGAGGGGTGAATGTGGCGATGATCACTGATTCACCGATTCTGAGTGAAGAATCCCTGTATCATCATGTGGGAGAAGCAGTGCGTGAAGGACTTGCACAGGAGAGAGCAGTAAGAACGGTTACGATCAATGCTGCAAAGGTGCTGGGCGTAGAAGACCGTCTGGGAAGCCTGGAAGAAGGAAAAGATGCAGATATTATTGTAATGAAAGGAAAACTCGGACTTGATACCGATGCAATGGTATACTATACGATGATTGAAGGTAAGATCGTATATCAGAAATAGAAACCAGATTGATAGATAAAAAAGAGAGATCAGTGAATTTCAAATATTCACTGATCTCTTTTTATTCTAATTAGATGATAGATTCTTACTGTCCATTGCCAGAATCTGAGCCGCCGGTATTGCCGGAATCAGTGCCGCCACCGGTATTACCGGAATCAGTGCCGCCACCGGTATTACCAGAATCGCCACCGGTATTACCGGAATTGCCACCGGTATTACCAGAATTGCCACTATTATTACCGGAATCAGTGCCGCCGGTATTGCCGGAATCACCGCCGGTACCACCGGTAGTATCCCCATTAGTGCCGGTAGAGTTACCGGAGGAGTTTCCACCCGTTGTACTATTAGAATCGGATTTGTCATTCGAATTTTTTGTACTGTTTGTGGTAGTTGACTTGCTTGCATGTCCGGAACATGTCTCGGTCGGGACAGTATCCGGATCAAACCATTCGGTCTGTGACGGACAGCCGGAACCGGCAAGTTTACCGGAAATTGTACATACGCTCTTCTGAACGAGAGAACCTGGCATCGCGAAGTCTTTGTAGGTTAGTCCCAAAGCTTCATCGATCCGGTTCATGATCTTAGCCCAGATCTTGAAATGATAGTTCCAGCTTCCTTCAGACATTTCCTGGTTACCATCGTAACCCATCCAGATACCACAGGTATAATACGGTGTAAATCCTTCGAACCAGAAGTCACGGTTGTCGGAGGTTGTACCGGATTTACCGGATGCAGGCATATTATTGAGCTGTGCATCGGTTGCAGTACCCTTTGTGACAACATCCTGCATGGCGTTGGTAAGAAGTGCTGCAGTTGTATCTTTGATCACAGTGTGGCTTTCCGGATTGGAGTTGTCGATCAGGACATTACCATCATGATCCAATACCTTTGTGTACAGGGATGGTTTGTTATATATACCGCCGTTTGCAATGGATGCATAGGCTGCTGTCAGTTCATAGTTGTAAACACCATGGGAAATACCACCAAGAGCAAGAGACTCTACAGCATCGTCTTCGGTAAGTGTGGAAAGACCAAATTTCTCGCAGTATTCAAAACCAAGATTGATACCAATCTTATTCAATGTCTTTACCGCAATGATGTTCATGGACTGTTCGATCGCCTGACGGTATGTTACGGTACCTTTATAGTAATCGCCCCACCAGTTATGAACCTGATGATGTTCCAGGTCGTGCTGATAGTAGTATTCTTCATCAACTTCGGTGGTAGCAAGTGTAAGATCTGCGCTGTCCAATGCCGGAGCGTATACGGCAAGAATCTTGAATGTAGAACCTGCGTTACGGGTAGAACCCTTGTATGCGCGGTTCAGTCCACGGTTGGTTGTTTTTTGTCCACGGCCACCGACAAGAGCTTTGATCTGCCCTGTTTTCTGATCGATGATGGTAAGTGAAGTCTGCGGCTGTGGAGAGAGGTTGACGTACTCATCATAGGTCTCGCCATCCTGGAGAAGACTGTTACGGAATGCGTCAATTCTTTCCTGCGCAGCTTCCTGTGATCCGAAGAGAAGTCCTTCATCATCACCGTACTGATCTGCCCCGAATTGTTTCAGGTGTCCGGCACTGTAGTTATCTACCGAGCCATCAGTATGATAGACTGTGAGGGCATAATCAACACCCCAGTCAATATTGGCCGGATAATTGTTGTCATCATTCAATTCTTCATCACAGATGTTCTGCATCGTAAGATTCTGAGTTGAATAAATGGTGAGACCACCGCTGTACAGTGCGTTCTCTGCCTGTGTCTGGGAATATCCAAGTCCGTCTTCTGAGGTGAGATCTTCGATCAGCTGCTCAGACAGGGCATCAACAAAATAAGAGTTGACGGTGTTGGTCTCTTCGATCCGTGTATTTACGTTCTGAATTCTGGAATATACGTCATCTGCCAGTGCCTCATCATGGGCAGCCTGGTCGATCCAGCCCTGATCGAGCATATTATCCAGAACTTTTTTGCGGCGGGTTGCGTTGTCTTCCGGATTGGTGATCGGATTGTATCTTCCCGGATTCTGTGTGATTGCAGCGATGGTTGCAGATTCGGAAAGGTTAAGTTCATTGACATCCTTATTAAAATATCTCTGTGCGGCTGACTGTACTCCCAGACAGTCCTGACCAAGGTTGATCGTGTTCAGGTAGCTTTCAAGGATTGAATCTTTATCAAGCTGCTTTTCAACCTGAATTGCGAGATACTGTTCCTGGATCTTACGTTCCAGCTTTTCTTCAAAAGTGCTTTCATTTACAAAGTCAGGGAAGACATTGTTCTTGATCAGCTGCTGGGTAATGGTACTGGCTCCTTCAGAGAAGTTGCCACCATGAGTGATACCAACAACAAAAGCACGGATAATACCTTGGATATCAACACCGTTATGCTTGTAAAAACGGGAGTCTTCGATTGCGACGAATGCATGCTGCAGATCCTCCGGGATCTGATCAATCGTCTTATATACACGGTTGGCACCTGCACCGGTGAATTCGGCTATTGTTGTCGTGCCGTCATCTGCAAGTGCGGTGGACGTATAACCCTGTGGTTTGATGCTGTCAGCTGTAATCTCAGGTGCATTATCAATCACATGCTTGATGATAAAGCCACCTCCGATCGCTGCGAGGATACAGCAGACAAAGATACATAATAGAAAACCTTTAAAAAGGCGAACGCCCAGTTTCTTTTTGTGCATATTCTTTTTCGATGTTATGCGTTTTTGTTTTTTAGAAGCTTTTCGCTTTCCATAATTCATGAATGCTTCCTCCTTCATATTGCAATATTATATCAAACTTGATAATCTAAATAAAGGAAAAATTGAAAACTTCAATGTTCCATTTTACAAAATTAAGAAAAATTTCGGAAATATAGGGAAATTGTAACATTTTTGTAATTTTCTTGCATCTGAAGAAATAGATTTGTATACTGGGAATAGTGAAAATATAAGGAAAATGAAGGGAAAAACGCAGACATGCAGGAAGAATACAAAACAGTATACCGGGGAGGAGAAGGGGAAATTGTTGAAAAGAAATCCCGTTTTATCGCAACGGTAAGACCGGTACACTCAGAAGAAGAAGTACTGGCATTTATAGAAGAAGTGAAGAAAAAATACTGGGACGCAAGACATAACTGTTTTGCTTATGTGATCGGTGTAACAAATCCAACTCTGAGATGTAGTGATGACGGGGAGCCTGCAGGTACAGCAGGAAAACCGATGCTGGATGTGCTTACAGGGGAAGGGCTTCACGATACGGCGGTTGTTGTGACCAGGTATTTTGGCGGGACGCTTCTGGGAACAGGTGGTCTGGTGCGGGCTTATCAGGGAGCAGTAAAGGAAGGTCTTCAGGCAAGTACTGTGATCACAAAGCGCCTGGGTTACCGGTATGAGATTGGAACGGATTATACCGGACTTGGGAAGATCCAGTATATCCTCGGACAACGGCAGATCAGTGTGCAGGATACACAGTATACGGATAAAGTGCTGATGAAAGTGATTCTGCCTTATGATCAGGAGCAATGTGTGGTTTCCGAGATTACAGAGGGAACAAATGGACAGGCTGTGATCGAAAAAGGAGACAGCTGCTATTTTGCGGAGGATGGAAAAGAAATCCTGGTTTTTGAGGAATAGAACAGGAAAAAGAACCCCTATACAGAACGGAGAATCCGTTCTGTATAGGGGTTTTAATGTCTTAGTATACAGGAGGAACTGCAGACAGCAGGTTCTCTGTATGAGCTTATTGGTTTACTGGAATTCCGGTTCGATCAGACCGTAGGTTCCATTCTTTCTCTTATATACGACATTGACTTCGTCTGTCTCAGCATTGCTGAATACGTAGAAGTTATGTCCGAGAAGTTCCATCTGAATGCAGGCATCCTCCGGGAACATTGGTTTGATGCCGAAACGTTTGGTACGGACGATCTCAATCTCGTCTGACTCTGCTGCCGAAGTATCGGATTCAATAAATTCCTGACGGAAATCATGTCCGCCCTGCTGTTTTGCAATCAGTTTGGTTTTATACTTTCTGAGCTGACGCTCGATAATTTCTTCTACGAGATCAATGGATACATACATATCGCTGCTTTCCTGCTCGGAACGGATAATGTTTCCTTTTACAGGGATCGTAACTTCGATTTTCTGACGTTCTTTTTCTACACTGAGTGTAACGATAATGTCAGTTTCAGGAGTAAAATACTTTTCCAGTTTTCCTAATTTCTGTTCTACAGCCTGTCTGAGACCAGGTGTGATGTCAATGTTTCTTCCGCTAATGATAAAATTCATACAGCTCAACTCCTTTTTTCTCATATTTCTCATAGTATGTACGGAGATAAGTGCATCTATAAGAGCTTGACCGGCAGGATGTATAGATAGTTTTTATATCCTTCCGGCTATAGCTACATTATACTCTATCATAGGGGAGAGATGCAATGGTAAATGCAAAAAAATTATTAAAATTCTGTAAAGAAAACTGAATTATCAGAAAATTCTGTCAATGTATGGAGCGGATTACTTCGATACGACTGATCTTGCCGTTATGCATTTTGGCAACGCGCAGACCAAAATTGTCGAAGAATGTACTTGCACCAACACCAATTTCTGTTTTTTCCTGTTCAAATCTTTTAGTGATCACGTCATATAAGGTTTGTTCATCTTCATACGGAATATGGACGTGCAGGATGCTGTTTACAATCCGTGCTTTTGTAGTAGCACGGAAAATGATTTTTTCAGATTCATCAAATTCAATAAAAAGGAACTTTCTGGTTGCAAATAAAAGTGCGATGGAGATCACACCGATCAGGCTGGATACCGGATTATTATGTGCCATGATCACCTGTCTGGCGATGGCAAATAACAGCACCTCAAACACAGTGGAAGGCTTGTGCTGATAAAGCATACGGATCAGCTCGACACCAATGATCAGATTGAAACAGGTTTCTACCAGGTCTTCGTAATTTGGATAAATATTCAGATCCGGAACATTTGGCATGGACAGGATCAGCTGGACAAGCAGAATGATGATTCCGGCAGCCAGAACGAATGAAATGATAAATTCCAGAAGTACGGTCAGCTTATGGAGTGCTGCGTTTAAGTATTTTTTCATAAAAAATCCCCCTTGTTCGTTGTATACAAAGATTGTAACGGATACAAGGGGGAAGTGTAAAGAAAAATCTATAGTTTTTTACTGGAAATTGCTTCTCTTACGGAGTTTCGGATCCAGAATCTTTTTACGGATACGCAGGCTCTTCGGTGTGACTTCCAGAAGTTCATCGGTATCGATGAAATCAAGTGCTTCTTCCAGACTGAGGATTCTCGGCGGAGTAAGCTTTAAGGCTTCATCAGCACTTGAAGAACGGGTATTGGTAAGGTGTTTGGTCTTACATACATTCAGTTCGATATCATCTGTCTTCGCATTCTGACCGATTACCATACCGGAGTAAACCTTTTCACCAGGTCCGATGAAGAGTGTTCCACGATCCTGTGCGTTGAACAGACCGTAAGCTACAGCTTCACCTGTCTCGAAGGCGATCAGGGATCCCTGGCTTCTGTACTGGATATCTCCTTTATACGGAGCGTAGCAGTCAAAGGCTGTGTTCATGATACCGTTACCTTTTGTATCGGTCAGGAATTCTCCACGATAACCGATCAGACCTCTTGACGGGATGGAGAATTCAAGACGGGTGTATCCGCCATTAGACATTCCCATGTTGCGGAGTTCGCCTTTTCTCTGGCTTAATTTATCAATAACTATACCTGTAAATTCATCCGGTACATCAATGTATACGGTTTCCATTGGCTCGAGCTGCTTGCCGTTTTCGTCTTTTTTGTAAAGAACTTCGGCTTTGCTGACTGCGAATTCATAACCTTCACGACGCATGTTTTCAACGAGGACGGAAAGATGAAGCTCTCCACGTCCGGATACCTTGAAGCTGTCTGTGTTGTCTGTCTCTTCAACACGAAGGCTGACGTCTGTATTCAGTTCACGGAACAGACGGTCACGGAGGTGACGGGAAGTGACGAATTTACCCTCCTGTCCTGCAAACGGACTGTCGTTGACAACGAACTGCATTGCGATCGTAGGCTCGGAAATCTTCTGGAATTCGATCGGAACCGGATTGTCCGGCGAACAGATCGTATCACCGATGGAAATATCTGCAATACCGGAGATTGCAACGATAGAACCGATGCCTGCTTCTTTTACTTCTACTTTATTCAGACCGTCAAATTCATATAATTTGCTGATCTTTACTTTTTTCTGTTTGTCCGGATCATGATGGTTTACAACAACTACATCCTGGTTGACAGAAATCGTTCCGTTATCGACTTTTCCAACACCGATACGGCCAACGTATTCATTGTAATCGATGGTACTGATCAGCATTTGTGTACCTGCATCAGGATCTCCTTCCGGAGCCGGGATGTAATCCAGGATGGTCTCAAACAGAGGAACCATGTCTTTCGGTTCATCGTCGATATTGTAAGTTGCATATCCGTCTCTTGCAGAAGCAAAAAGGAACGGGCAGTCAAGCTGTTCGTCAGATGCGCCCAGATCGATGAGAAGTTCAAGAACTTCATCGATAACTTCATCCGGACGTGCTTCCGGACGGTCGATCTTGTTGATACATACGATAACCGGGAGCTTCAGTGCAAGAGCTTTTTTCAAAACAAATTTGGTCTGTGGCATGGCACCTTCAAAAGCGTCAACCAGAAGAACCACTCCATTGACCATCTTAAGGACACGTTCTACTTCTCCGCCGAAATCGGCATGTCCAGGAGTGTCAATGATATTGATCTTTGTATTTTTATAAACAACTGCAGTGTTTTTGGAAAGAATGGTAATTCCACGTTCACGTTCGATATCGTTGGAATCCATTACTCGTTCGGCTACTTCCTGATTTTCACGGAAAACACCGCTCTGTTTTAAAAGTTCATCTACTAATGTTGTTTTACCATGATCAACATGGGCGATGATAGCAATATTTCTAATGTCTTCACGTTTTGTCTTCATATTCTCAAAACCCTTCTTATTACCTATTTAAAGTTACAACCCGTATAGTTTATCACATTTTGAAAAATTTACAAGTAGAAAGAAAAAAATTTGACTTTCTGCAAAAAAAGAGGTTACTTTTTGTTCTAAAAACTGGAAAAGCTTCATAGATTAGATAGTGATCAAGAGTAAGAACGCGGTAAAATACGCCTGCGAAGAGGAAGGAGATTTACATTATTATGTCAGATAAGATTATTGAAAATAACCAGGTAACGATCATGGGAAAGGTAGCAACTGAATTTTCATTCAGCCATGAGGTCTTCGGAGAAGGCTTTTATATGGTAGAGGTAGAAGTGAAAAGACTGAGCAATTCAGAAGACCGTATTCCGCTGATGATCTCAGAGAGGCTGATCGACGTGACACAGGATTATACCGGAGAGTATATTATGGTGCACGGACAGTTCCGCTCTTACAATCGGCATGAAGAGCAGAAAAACCGTCTGGTATTATCCGTATTTGTACGGGAGATTTCTTTTATGGAAGAAGAACCTGACGGGACAAAGACCAACAGTATCTGGCTGGATGGCTATATCTGCAAGGAACCGATCTACCGGAAGACACCGCTTGGAAGGGAGATCGCAGATCTTTTGCTTGCGGTTAACCGCCCATATGGAAAATCTGATTACATTCCATGTATCTGCTGGGGGAGAAATGCAAGATATGCCTCCGGCTTTGAAGTGGGAGAGCATGTACAGCTTCTGGGAAGGATCCAGAGCAGGGAATATGTAAAACGGATTTCAGATACCGAGACAGAAAAGAGGGTTGCTTATGAAGTTTCGGTCAGTAAACTGGAAAAGACTCTGATTGACAGTGCCTGCATTTAATGCTAAACTTGATTTGATCGTTTAGTATCATAAAGCAACATGTCAGGAGGAATATTATGGCTATATTTACAGGATCAGGAGTGGCACTTGTAACGCCGTTTCATGAGGACGAGAGTATAAATTATGACAAACTGGATGAAATGCTGGACTACCATTGTACACATGGGACCGACAGTATTATCATCTGCGGAACAACAGGTGAATCCTCTACTTTATCAGAAGAAGAGCACATGGAATGCATCAAATTTGCGATCGAGCGTGTCAAGGGAAGAATCCCGGTGATCGCAGGTACCGGTTCCAACAGTACCTACACAACGATCCAGATGTCAAAAGAGGCAGTAGAAGACGGTGCAGACGGACTGCTGCTTGTAACACCATATTATAACAAATGTACACAGGACGGACTGATCGCACATTATACCGCTGTTGCAAAAGAAGCAAAAGCACCAATCATCCTTTACAGTGTGGCGAGCCGTACCGGTGTGAATATTGCTCCGGAGACAGTTGCAGCTTTACATAAAAATATAGAGAATATTGTTGCGGTAAAAGAAGCATCAGGCAATATTTCCCAGATTTCAAAGATCATGCAGCTGACAGATGGCAAGATCGATCTGTATTCAGGCAATGATGACCAGATCGTACCGCTCCTTTCTGTTGGAGGAAAGGGTGTCATCTCAGTTCTTGCGAACGTGGCTCCGCAGTATACACATGACATCTGTGCAAAGTTCTTTGAAGGAGATGTCAAGGGAAGCTGTAAGATGCAGCTGGATGCGATTCCGCTGATCGAGAAGTTATTCTGTGAAGTGAATCCGATTCCGGTTAAAAAGGCTTTAAATCTGATGGGATGGCAGGCAGGTCCTCTGCGTATGCCTTTGACAGAGATGACAGAAGCACATACAGCACAGCTTGCAAAAGAACTGGAAGCATTTGGAATTAAACTGGCATAATAAAGGGTCAGATTATAGAGAAAAGGGACTGACTGGAGTATCCATCAGTTCCTTTTGTGCTATACAGGAATTTGTGAAAAGATACACAAGAAAATGGAGATAACAAGGAGGAATACAAAATGGTTAAGGCAATTATGCATGGATGTAACGGAAAAATGGGACAGGTGATCTCGGGACTTGTAAAGGAGGATGATGTGATCGAGATCGTGGCAGGTATTGATAAATTCACCGGAATCGAGAATCCGTACCCGGTATTTACAAGCCTTGCAGAGTGTGATGTGCAGGCAGATGTTGTGATTGATTTCTCAAACGCAGCAGCAGTTGATGAGCTCCTGGATGTATGTGTGGAGAAAACTCTTCCGGTTGTTCTTTGCACAACAGGACTTTCTGAGGAACAGCTTGCAAAGGTGAAAGAAGCAGGAGAAAAAGTTGCGGTTCTCCGTTCTGCAAACATGTCACTGGGAGTCAATCTTCTGATGAAGCTTTTAAAGGATGCAGCAAAGGTTCTTGCTCCGGCAGGCTTTGATATTGAAATTGTAGAAAAACATCATAATCAGAAAGTTGATGCTCCAAGTGGAACAGCGATCGCACTTGCAGATTCGATTAATGAAGCGATGGCTGACCAGTATGTATACAATTATGACCGCAGCCATGAACGAAAAAAACGTGAGAAAAACGAAATCGGGATCGTTGCAGTACGTGGAGGTACGATCGTTGGACAGCATGACGTCATCTTTGCGGGGGCAGATGAAGTGATCGAATTCCACCACACTGCATATTCAAAAGCAATTTTTGGAAAAGGTGCAGTTGAAGCTGCCAAATTCCTGGCTGGAAAACCGGCAGGAATGTACGATATGAGTGATGTGATCGGACTGTAAGCAGAAAAAGCTTTTATACAAGAGGGAGGAAGTTATGAAAGCATTAGAGGAGAAATATCTGGAAGGGCTGTCGGAATTATTTCCATCAATCGCAGCTGCGTCCACAGAAATTATTAACTTACAGGCAATCGTGAATCTTCCAAAAGGAACGGAACATTTTCTGACGGATATTCACGGAGAATATGAAGCGTTTGCACATGTGCTGAAGAACGGATCGGGTTCGGTAAAACGCAAGGTCGATGATGTATTTGCAAACACAATGAGCAGCCGGGACAAGCAGACACTGGCAACCTTGATCTACTATCCACGGGAGAAGATGGAGCGGATCCGGGAAGAAGAACAGAATATGGATGACTGGTACAAGATCATGCTGTACCGTCTGATCGAGGTAGCAAAACGTTCGGCGAGCAAATATACCAGATCGAAGGTCAGAAAAGCACTCCCGAAGGATTTTGCATATGTGATCGAGGAACTGATCACAGAAAAGTCAGGAATGACAGATAAGGAATCATATTATAATTCGATCATCAGTACAATTATCCAGATCGGAAGAGCGGAGGAATTTATTGTAGCCTTATGTGAACTGATCCAGCGTCTGGTTGTGGATCACCTGCATATTGTCGGTGATATTTACGACAGAGGTCCGGGACCGCATCTGATCATGGACAAGCTGATGGAGTATCATTCGGTGGACATCCAGTGGGGGAATCATGATATCCTGTGGATGGGAGCGGCAGCGGGGCAGAAATGCTGTATTGCGAATGTAATCCGTATCTGTGCCCGCTATGGGAATCTGGATATTCTGGAGGATGGATATGGGATTAATCTGCTTCCACTTGCAACTTTCGCATGGAAACAGTATGCAAAAGATCCCTGTGAATGCTTTTTATTAAAAGGGCAGGACAACTGCAAACCACAGGAGCTGGAACTGAATATGAAAATGCACAAGGCAATTTCTGTTATCCAGTTCAAAGTAGAAGGACAGGCAGCAGAGCTTTATCCGGAATTTGGTTTCCAGAGAAGAAACTTTCTGGATAAGATCAACTACGAGGAAGGGACTATAACGATAGGAGGAAAAATCTATCAGCTTCTGGATGATTATTTTCCGACCATAGATCCGAAGAATCCATATCAGCTTTCAGCTGAAGAAGAAGAGATTATGAACCGCCTGGTGAAAGCGTTCCAGAGCTGTGAAAAATTGCAGCGGCATATGCGTTTTCTTTTGAACAAAGGAAGTCTTTACAAGATTTACAATTCCAATCTGCTGTATCACGGCTGTGTTCCACTGAATGATGACGGATCACTCAGAAAGGTAAAGATATACGGTAAAAGCTATCAGGGAAGGACACTTTATGATGTGATGGAGTCCTATGTGAGAAAAGGATTTTTTGCGGTAGATCCGGATGAAAAGAAAAAAGGGCGTGACCTGATGTGGTATATCTGGCAGGGTGCGAATTCTCCTCTTTTCGGCAAAGATAAAATGGCGACCTTTGAGCGTTATTTCCTTGCAGAAAAGGAGCTGTGGAAAGAGAAAAAAAATGCGTATTATCTTCTTCTTGAAGATGAAAATGTGATGAACGGAATTCTGGATGAATTTGGCCTGGACAGAGAAATTTCCCATATCATCAACGGACATGTTCCGGTGAAAACGAAAAATGGAGAGAATCCGGTCAAATGTGGTGGAAAAGTGCTTGTTATTGATGGCGGATTTTCAAAAGCGTACCAGAAAGAAACCGGAATTGCAGGATACACGCTGATCTATAATTCCTATGGACTGATCCTTGCGGCGCATGATCCGTTTGAATCGACGGAGGCAGCTATTGAAAAAGAAAGAGATATCCATTCGGACAGTGTGATCGTAAAACGGACACTCGAACGCAAGACGGTAGGAGATACTGATGTTGGAAAAGTACTGAAGGAACGGATCGCGGATCTGGAGTCATTGCTGGACGCTTACAGAAGTGGTCAGATCATCGAAAAAATTTAAAAATAAGTATAAAAATCCTTTTTCTGCGGATAGTAATAGTACAAGTATTTTACAGAAAAAGGAGAATTACAACATGCAATATCTAAGAAGAATGGTTCTGGTTTTTACCTGTGTGATGCTGATGGGAGGAATTACGGCGTGTGGAAATGGTGATAACGCTGCAAATCCGGATACGAATACCGGTGGGACGAATCAGAATGGAACGGTAAATGATGTCACAAACGATATCGGAGATGGTGTTGAGGATGCAGTAGATGATGTGGAAGACGGAGTCGATGATATGACCAGAAACAGGACAGAGGACCGGAATGTAAATGATAATCATACAATAGATGGTCAGGAATAGGGAAAAGGCAAGACTTTGCGGAAAAGTCTTGCCTTTTTTACAGACAAAAGGTAGTAAAATGTCCGTGGGTGTGATACAATATGACGGTATGTAAAGACGAGATCAACAGAAAAAGCGGAGGACTTCATGAAATTTCGACCATGTATAGATATTCATAACGGTGCAGTCAAGCAGATTGTGGGTGGCAGCCTGAAAGATGCGGGAAATGCAGCGGTAGAAAATTACATATCCAGACAGGATGCAGATTATTATGCGACAATGTATAAGAAAGATGGACTTACCGGAGGACACATTATTTTGCTGAATCCGCCGGCATCGGAATACTATGATGCGACAAAGGCACAGGCACTGAAAGCATTACATGCCTATCCGGGCGGAATGCAGATCGGCGGAGGAATTACTGCAGAAAATGCTGCAGAGTATCTGGAGAAAGGGGCAAGTCATGTGATAGTTACATCCTATGTATTTCAGGATGGACAGGTGCGGTATGACCGGCTGGACCGGCTGAAAAAGGCAGTAGGGAAAGAGCATCTGGTACTGGATCTCAGCTGCCGGAGGCGCGAGAACAGTTATTATATTGTAACCAACAGATGGCAGACATTTACCGAGCTCAGACTGATACCGGAGGTCCTGGAAGAGCTGTCCGGATGGTGTGATGAATTTCTGGTTCACGGGG
Organism: Coprococcus sp. RTP21204st1_G4_RTP21204_210225; assembly: GCF_040915385.1. NCBI lineage: Bacteria > Bacillati > Bacillota > Clostridia > Lachnospirales > Lachnospiraceae > Coprococcus > Coprococcus sp. RTP21204st1_G4_RTP21204_210225. Next base: position 50,013 of record NZ_JBCPDP010000007.1, read on the forward strand.
TTGATGTAGAAGGAAAAGCATCTGGTACAGAGGAGGATCTGGTCAGGATGCTTGCGGCGTGGAACGGACTTCCGATTACCTATGCCGGTGGAATTGGAAGCATGGAGGATCTGCGGGAGTTTGCACGGATCAGCGGGGAAAAGCTGGACTATACGATCGGCAGTGCACTGGATCTTTTTGGCGGTAAGATTCCGTATGCCGAGCTGACAGAACCGGTGAAATAAACTGATTGAAGAATAAAAGAAATGGTGCTACAATGGATACTGTCTATCTATAGCGGAAAAAAGCAAAACACTTCAGACAGAAGTGATAAGCAAGGAATATAAGGAGCTTAATAAAATGGGAATTATTGAAAAGATATTTGGAACGCACAGCGAACATGAATTGAAGCGAATCTACCCGATCGTGGATCATATTGATGCGCTGGAGCCGGAGATGCAGAAGCTCTCCGATGAGGAATTGAAAGAAAAGACGAAAGAATTCAAGGAGAGGCTTGCAAAAGGAGAGACACTGGACGATCTTCTTCCGGAAGCATTTGCTGTTGTAAGAGAGGCAGCTGTCCGTGTACTTGGAATGCGCCACTACCGTGTACAGATGATCGGGGGTATCATCCTGCATCAGGGCCGTATTGCCGAGATGAAGACCGGTGAAGGTAAAACACTTGTATCTACACTGCCGGCATACTTAAATGCACTGACCGGAGAAGGGGTGCATATTGTAACAGTTAACGACTATCTGGCAAAGCGTGATGCTGAGTGGATGGGAAAGGTTCATGAATTCCTGGGACTGACTGTTGGAGTTGTTCTGAACCAGATGGATAATGATGAACGACGTGCAGCGTATAATTGCGATATCACTTATGTGACGAATAATGAACTTGGTTTCGATTACCTCCGTGATAACATGGTTATCTACAAAGAACAGCTGGTACAGCGCGGTATGAAATATGCACTTATCGATGAGGTTGACTCAGTTCTGATCGATGAAGCGAGAACACCGCTTATCATTTCCGGACAGAGCGGAAAGTCAACCAGACTTTACGAAGCATGTGATGTTCTGGCAAGACAGCTGGAGAGAGGTGAAGCAAGCGGGGAATTTTCTAAGATGAACGCCATTATGGGAGAAGAAATCGAAGAGACCGGAGACTTCATTGTCAATGAAAAAGAAAAGAATATCAACCTGACCGAAGAGGGTGTGAAGAAGGTTGAGAAGTTCTTCCATATTGAGAACCTTGCTGACCCGGAGAACCTGGAGATCCAGCACAACATCATTCTGGCACTGCGTGCACATAATCTGATGTTCCGTGACCAGGATTATGTAGTAAAAGATGATGAGGTCCTGATCGTTGATGAATTTACCGGACGTATCATGCCGGGACGCCGTTATTCTGACGGACTTCATCAGGCAATCGAAGCAAAAGAGCATGTAAAGGTCAAGAGAGAAAGTAAGACTCTGGCTACCATTACATTCCAGAATTTGTTTAATAAATATGAGAAGAAATCCGGTATGACAGGTACAGCCCTCACAGAGGAACAGGAGTTCCGTGATATTTACGGAATGGACGTTATTGAGATTCCGACGAATGTTCCGGTACAGAGAATTGACCTGGAGGATGCCGTTTACAAATCAAAGAAAGAGAAATTTAACGCAGTTATTGATGCAATCTGTGAAGCGCATGAAAAAGAACAGCCGGTTCTGGTTGGTACGATCACGATCGAAACTTCCGAGCTCCTCAGTAAGATGCTCAGTAAACGCGGCGTAAAACATAATGTACTGAATGCCAAGTTCCATGAACTGGAGGCTGAGATCGTTGCACAGGCAGGACAGCATGGGGCTGTTACGATCGCAACCAACATGGCAGGCCGTGGTACGGATATCAAGCTTGATGAAGAATCAAGAGCAGCCGGCGGACTGAAGATCATCGGTACAGAACGTCATGAGTCCCGTCGTATTGACAACCAGTTGCGTGGACGTGCCGGACGTCAGGGCGATCCGGGAGAATCCAGATTCTATATTTCTCTGGAGGATGACCTGATGCGTCTGTTCGGTTCCGAGAGACTGATGGATGTATTTACCAAGCTTGGAGTAGAAGAAGGAGAACAGATCGAGCACAAGATGCTTTCAAGTGCGATTGAGAAGGCTCAGAAGAAGATTGAGAGCAATAACTTTGGTATTCGTAAGAACCTGCTTGAATATGACCAGGTAATGAACGAACAGAGAGAGATCATCTACGATGAAAGACGCAGAGTCCTTGACGGTGAGAATATGAGAGATTCTATCTTCCATATGATCACAGACTTTGTGGAAAATACTGTCGATGCCAATCTTTCTGAGGAACAGGATTTTGAAGAATGGGATCTTGGAGCAATGAACCGTGACCTTCTGGATGTGATTCCAACGCTTCCGCCGGTTACGGAGGAGGATGCAAAGGATAAAGAGCCAAAAGAGATCAAGCATCTCCTGAAAGAACGTGCTGCAAAAGCATACGAAGAAAAAGAAGCACAGTTCCCGGAAGCAGAGCATCTGCGTGAGGTGGAGCGTGTGTTCCTTCTGCGTGTGATCGATGCAAAATGGATGGATCACATTGATGATATGGATCAGTTACGTCAGGGAATCGGTCTGCAGGCTTACGGACAGAGAGATCCTCTGGTTGAATACAAGATGATCGGATATGATATGTTCGGTGAAATGACACGTGCAATCGAAGTGGATACAGTCAGACTTCTCTTCCATGTCAATGTAGAACAGAAGGTTGAAAGAGAACAGGTTGCAAAGGTAACCGGTACCAATAAAGATGACAGTGTTGCAAAGGGTCCAAAGGTACGTGCCGAGAAAAAGATATATCCAAATGATCCATGCCCGTGTGGAAGCGGCAAGAAATACAAACAGTGCTGTGGAAGAAAATAAATACGATTGTTTGGATTTTTATATAATTTTATGAGATTTGAGGTGATACAGTGGTTGAATTAGACGGATTTAAGCAGACATTAAATGCGTATGAAGAACCCCTGAAGGAAATGAGGGATTCACTTTGACCTGGCAGGCAAAGAAAAACGGATTGAAGAGCTGGAAAGAAAGATAGAAGAACCGGGGTTCTGGGACAAGACAGAGCTTTCGCAGAGGATCATGAAAGAACTCCGGAAAATGCAGGACTGTGTGAAGGAGGTCCGGGATCTGGAAAGTTCATATGAAGATATCAATGCACTGATTGAACTTACGGAAGAGGAAGAAGACCGGGAGATGATCAAAGAGATCCAGCGTGAGATCGCTAAATTTGAAAAAGAATTTGAAGATCTCAGGATCCGGACGCTTCTTTCGGGAGAATATGATTCCTGCAATGCAATCGTGACACTGCATGCAGGAGCCGGAGGAACAGACAGCTGTGACTGGGCAAATATGCTGTATCGTATGTATACAAGATATGCACAGTCAAAAGGATTTCAGATAACCGTGCTGGACTATCAGGACGGAGATATTACCGGACTGAAAGGAATCACGTTTGAAGTAACGGGAGATAATGCATATGGCTATTTTCAGTCAGAAAAGGGAGTGCACCGTCTGGTGCGTATTTCTCCGTTCAATTCAGCAGGCAAGAGGCAGACATCTTTTGCATCCTGTGATGTGATACCGGATATTGAAGATGATATTGACATTGAGCTGAATGACGATGACCTGCGGATCGATACCTACCGTTCGAGCGGAGCCGGAGGACAGCATATCAACAAGACTTCGTCTGCGGTGCGGATCACGCATCTTCCGACAGGAATCGTAGTGCAGTGCCAGAATGAACGTTCGCAGCTTTTTAATAAGGACAAAGCGATGCAGATGTTGAAAGCCAAGCTGTATCTTTTGAAAAAGCAGGAGCAGGAAGAAAAGGTATCCGGCATCCGGGGGGAAGTTCAGGATATCAATTTTGGAAGCCAGATCCGATCCTATATTTTACATCCTTACAATCTGGTCAAGGATCACCGTACCGGTGAAGAGACCGGAAATGTAAGCGCAGTTCTGGATGGGGAGCTGGATCCATTTATCAATGCTTATCTGAAACAGAGGAGTAACAATGGATAATACAAAGTACTATGTGGTAAAGAAAAAAGCAGTGCCGGAGGTGCTCATAAAGGTTGTCGAGACAAAGAGACTGCTCGCAACCAGACGTGGAATGACTATTCAGGAAGCGACAGAAGAGATCGGTATCAGCAGAAGTTCTTTCTATAAATATAAGGATGATATTTTCCCATTTCACGAAAATGAAAAAGGAAGGACTGTTACGATGGTTATTCAGCTTGATGATACACCGGGGGTTATGGCAGAGCTTTTAAACGCGGTGGCAAGGTATCAGGCGAATATCCTGACGATTCACCAGAGTATTCCAATCAACGGGGTGGCAACACTGACGCTCAGTGTGGAGGTGTTGCAGACAACGAAGAATCTGTCGGAGATGGTGGAAGAGATTGAACAGCATTCAGGTGTGCATTATTTGAAAATCGTAGGCAGGGAGTAGACAAAAAGATGAAGATTGCAGTATTGGGTTATGGTACCGTAGGTTCTGGTGTGGTAGAGGTTCTGGATGTAAATCAGAAGCTGATCGCGTCACGGGCAAAAGAAGAAATTGAAGTAAAATATGTGTTGGATCTGAGAAATTTCCCGGGAGATAAGATCCAGGAAAAGATTGTTCATGATTATGAGATTATCCTGAATGATCCGGAGATTGGAATTGTAGTAGAAGTGATGGGCGGTGTGGAACCGGCGAATACCTTTGTCAGAAAAGCACTGGAAGCAGGAAAAAGTGTTGTGACATCCAATAAGGCGTTGGTTGCCAAGCATGGATCCGCACTTCTTAAAACAGCACGGGAAAAGAATGTGAATTTCCTTTTTGAAGCAAGTGTGGGAGGGGGGATTCCAATCCTCCGGGCACTTGGATCATCCCTGACAGGTGATGAGATCGAAGAAATCGCAGGAATCCTGAACGGAACAACCAATTACATGATGACCAGGATGTTCTACGAGGGAGCGAACTATGAAGAGGTTCTCCGTGAAGCACAGAAGAATGGATTTGCAGAGGCAGATCCGACTGCTGATGTGGAAGGACAGGATGCATGCCGGAAGATCGCGATCCTTGCATCGATCATCTCAGGAAAATATGTGGATTTTGAAGAAATTTATACCGAAGGTATTACAAAGATCACAACAGAAGATATGCAGTATGCAAAGGCTCTGGGAATGAATATCAAACTTCTTGCTGAATGTAAGCATGTGGACGGAACTCTTTATGCGGGAGTTGCACCGGTGCTTCTTCATGCAGAACATCCGCTTTACAGTGTGAATGGTGTATTTAATGCCGTATTTGTAAAGGGGAATATGCTGGGAGATGCGATGTTCTACGGAAGTGGGGCAGGAAAGCTTCCGACTGCAAGTGCGGTTGTGGCTGACATTGTGGCAGTTGTACAGAATCAGGGCAGAGATATCATGAATTTCTGGAGCGAAGAAAAGCTTACATTGGAAGACAGAAGCAAGACCAGTAAGAAGTTCCTGGTGCGAATCCTTGGAAATGAGGATGCGTTCAAAGAACGAATCGGCAATGATTTTGGTGAAGTAAGATTTGTAGAGGCAGGGGTCAATGGAGAATTCGGTTTTGTCACACCGGTGATGACCGAGGGAGAATACGAGGAAAAAGCAAAAGCTTATCCGGAAATCCTGCATATGATAAGAGTAGAAGAAGAAGTCTAAAAATGCAGGAACTGTAGGAGGAAATTATGCTGGTAGTTAAGAAATTTGGCGGCAGTTCAGTTGCAGATAAAGAGAGGATCTTTAATGTGGCAAGACGCTGCGCAGAAGAGTATCAGATGGGGAATGATGTGATTGTTGTTCTCTCTGCAATGGGAGATACAACAGATGAACTGCTTGAGAAGGCAGCCGAGATCAATCCGTATCCATCAAAACGAGAACTTGATATGCTCCTTACCACGGGAGAGCAGGCATCTGTGGCACTGATGGCAATGGCACTTCAGTTTTTGAATGTTCCGGCAATCTCGCTGAATGCATTCCAGGTAAAGATGCATTCTACGGCGCGGAACGGAAATGCAAGATTTAAAAGAGTGGATACAGACCGTATCACCCACGAACTGGAGAACCGTAAGATCGTGATCGTAACCGGATTCCAGGGAGTCAACCATTATGGAGACTATACCACACTTGGAAGAGGTGGATCCGATACGACAGCTGTGGCACTTGCGGCTGCAATGCATGCAGACAAATGCGAGATTTATACAGACGTAGACGGTGTTTACACTGCAGACCCGAGAGTGGTACCGAATGCACGCAAAATCGAAGAGATCACCTACGATGAGATGCTGGAGCTTGCAACATCAGGGGCAAAGGTTTTACATAATCGTTCTGTAGAGATGGCGAAAAAATACGGGGTTGAGCTGGTTGTACGTTCCAGCCTGAACACAGAAGAAGGAACCCTGGTCAAGGAGGTAGCAAAGGTGGAAAAAATGTTAATTACCGGCGTTGCGGCAGATAAAAATACAGCGAGAATTTCAGTAATGGGTGTAGAAGACAAACCAGGTACTGCGTTTAAGATTTTCAATACACTTGCAAAGCATAATATTAACGTAGATATTATTCTTCAGTCAGTTGGACGTGACGGAACAAAAGACATTACGTTTACTGTATCACAGGATGATCTTAAAGAGGCAATGGAAGTTATGGAAGCCAGAAAAGAAGCCCTTACGATCAAAGAGATGAATTATAACGAAAAAGTTGCAAAGGTATCGATCGTAGGAGCTGGAATGCTCAGCAATCCGGGCGTTGCTGCGACCATGTTTGAGTCACTGAGCAATTCCAATATCAATATCAATATGATTTCTACATCAGAGATCCGTATCACGGTTCTGATCGATGAAAAAGATGCAGACCGTGCACTGGTTGCAATCCATGACGGATTTGGTCTGGAAGACTAATAAAAAGAATGTGGTCGCAAATGTACCGGATGGCGCATTTGCGAAAGAAAAAAGGATTGGGAAATTTCTCAATCCTTTTTCTGACTCAGTGTACTGTTATGATATTTGCTGGAAAAGGTGACATCCTCACCAAACCAGTCCGGCGGGGTAAAGGAATTTGCCTCTTCTTCGGAAGAAAATTCGACTTCGGCAAGGAGAAGAGGGGAGAGATCACCGGCGAAGACGTCAAGCTCGATCGTGAGATGATCTTCGTAAGGGATGCAGTAGCGTTCTTTTGTGATAATGCGCCCGTCTGCCTTTTCGCGCAGATGGCAGTAGGCTTCCTCGGTAAGAGGAAGATTATGTTCTTCACGCATCATCAGACCTTTGGATTTGTAGGTCAGGATGTAGTCATCAGCATCTCTGCGGACACGGACAACCGGTTCGGTGCATAGATAAGCCTGCTCAAGTGTGCGGTGCGGATAAGCTTCAAGGTGATCCGGAAGCTTATGAATCAGATATTTGCGTTCGATTTCCATGGGAAAGCCCTCCTTATACATTCATTAACAGTATAGCGGAGTTTTTCAGGGGAGACAAGGCAGAAAGTTGCCATTTTTGCAGGCTTCTGTTACAATGGGGAACATCAGGAAAAAGAAAGGATGGACAAGATTATGAATGAAGTATGTGTATTTCTTGCAGATGGATTTGAAGAGATTGAAGGTCTTACGGTCGTTGATCTTTTAAGAAGAGCCGGGATCGAGACCAGAACCGTTTCCATCATGGGACAGGAAGAAATCAAGGGGGCACACGGAATTATAGTAAAAGCAGACAGCTTGTTTGAAAATACAGATTTTTCAGAGGTGAAGATGCTGGTGCTTCCGGGGGGGATGCCGGGAACAATCCATTTAAAAGAACACAAAGGTCTTGAAGAGCTGATCCTAAAACATAATGAAGAAAAAAAATATCTGGCTGCAATCTGTGCGGCACCGACCGTATTTGGCGGAATGGGAATCCTGAAAGGAAAGAAGGCAATCTGCTATCCGGGAATGGAAGAAGGACTTATCGGAGCGGAAGTTACCTGTCAGCCGGCAGTGACAGATGGACATATCACAACCAGCCGGGGACTTGGAACCGCGATCGATTTTGCACTTGCGCTGATCAGCGAGCTGCGGGATAAAGAAAGCGCAGATACCATTTCAAAGCAGGTAGTCTATGAACGGTAGTTTCTGGAAAAAGAGAAAAGCAGGCAGTGTGTTTCTGGCAGTGCTGCTTTTGACTACACTGCTTGCCGGATGTGGGATCAATGAAGGAAAGGCGGAAAAATATGTGCAGGCGAACCTGGATCTGACTTTTCAGGGACAAACCCAGGAAGCAAAAGAAATCCTCGGAGCATCAGACAGTGATCTGAAAAAGGTCTATGAGAACGGGATCAATGCTTTTGTCCAGGACTGTCTGCTAAATGGTGTGGAGACGGAAAATGACTTTTCTGAGACATATGGTGTATTGATTAAAGAGATCTTTAGTTCCGCCCGTTATCAGGTAAGTGGTGTAAAAAAGACGGGGAGTAAGACCTGTGAGGTGACGGTAAAGTACCAGCCGGTGGATGTATTTACCCGCTTCATGCCGAAGCTGAAGGAAGAGTCCGAGAAGATCCAGGCAGACAAAGATGCAGGAAAGTACAGTGGAACAGATGAAGAAATCAAAGAGGCAATGGTGCTGGATTACATGACCGGTGCATACAGTCTTTTAAGAAGTTCTTATCTTGATATGCAGTATGGAGAGAAGCAGGAATATACCTTTACCGTGACGCAAAAAGGGCGGAATACCTGGTCGATCGGTGATGAGGAATTAAATGGCTTTATAGAACGAATTTTAGAGCTTGATAAACTGTAGAAGTTGTGCTATACTTGTAAAATGATTGTAATGTAGATAAGTCTGTCGACTTTTTGCATATGTAAATTTAGGAGGAAATGGTAATGAGTTTACAAGTTGAACAGTTAGAACACAATATGGCGAAACTCACAATCGAAGTTTCAGCAGAAGAATTAGAAGGAGCACTTCAGAAAGCATACCAGAAACAGAAAAGCAGAATTAATGTTCCTGGATTCCGTAAAGGAAAAGTTCCGCGCCAGCTCATCGAAAAGATGTACGGACCGGAAATCTTCTATGATGATGCAGCAAACGCTCTGATTCCGGAAGCATATTCAAAAGCATACGATGAAAGCGGACTTGAGATCGTATCTCAGCCGAAGATCGATGTAACACAGATCGAAAAAGGAAAACCGTTCATCTTCACAGCTGAAGTAGCTACAAAGCCGGAAGTAGAACTTGGCGAATACAAAGGAATCGAAGTTCCGAAATATTCTAACCGCGTAACACAGAAAGAAATCGACGCTAAGCTTGAGGAAGAACAGCTTAAGAACGCAAGAACAATCACAGTAGAAGGACGTCCGGTACAGGATAAAGACGAAGTTGTCCTTGATTTTGAAGGATTTGTAGACGGAGAAGCTTTTGAAGGTGGAAAAGGAGAAAACTATCCGCTGACAATCGGTTCAGGATCTTTCATTCCGGGATTTGAAGAACAGCTGATCGGTGCAGAACCGGAAAAAGAAGTTGAAGTTAAGGTTACATTCCCGGAAGATTACCATGCAGAAGACCTCAAAGGAAAAGAAGCTGTATTCAAATGCACAGTTCATGAGATCAAAGCAAAAGAACTTCCGGAGCTTGATGATGAATTTGCTTCAGAAGTATCAGAATTCGATACTCTTGATGAATTAAAAGCTGATATCAAAGCTAAGATCAAAGAGCAGAAAGTAAACGATGGCAAGAGAGCACAGGAAGATGCAGCTGTAGATGCGATCATCGAATCAGCTAAGATGGATCTTCCGGAAGCTATGGTTGATACACAGGCAAGACAGATGCTTGATGAATTCGCTCAGAGAATGCAGCAGCAGGGACTGACTCTTGACCAGTATATGCAGTTCACAGGCATGACAGCTGATAAGATGATGGATGAACTTCGTCCGCAGGCTGAGAAGAGAATCAAGACAAGACTTGTTCTTGAAGCAATTGCAAAAGCAGAAAACATCGAAATCACAGATGAAAAATTAGACGAAGAGATCGCTAAGATGGCAGAAGCTTACCAGATGGAAGCTGACAAGCTTAAGAGCTTTATGGGTGACAAAGAAAAAGAACAGATGAAGCAGGATATGGCAGTTCAGGAAGCAATTACATTTGTAGTTGACAATGCCGTAGAAAAATAAGTATCTGTTTTGTACTTTAATATAGCAGGAGGAGTGTTACATGAGTAGTTTAGTACCTTATGTCGTTGAACAGACAAGCCGTGGAGAACGCTCTTACGACATTTATTCAAGACTTTTAAAAGATAGAATCATTTTCCTGGATACCGAAGTGAATGATGCATCAGCGAGCCTGATCGTAGCGCAGCTGCTGTTTCTGGAAGCAGAAGATCCGGAAAAGGATATCCAATTTTATATTAACAGTCCTGGCGGATCGATTTCAGCAGGTATGTCGATCTACGACACTATGAATTACATCAAATGTGACGTCTCTACGATGTGTATGGGAATGGCTGCAAGTATGGGAGCCTTCCTTCTCGCAGGCGGAGCAAAGGGAAAGAGATATGCCCTTCCGAATGCAGAGATCATGATTCACCAGCCTTCAGGCGGTGCACAGGGTCAGGCAACCGAGATTGAGATCAATGCACAGCATATTCTGAAGATCAGAGAAAGAATGAACAGATTGATGGCTGCAAATACAGGTCAGAGTTATGAGACAATTTGTGCAGATACGGAAAGAGATAACTGGAAGACTGCCGAAGAAGCTTTGGCATATGGATTGATTGATAAGGTTATTACAAGCCGTTAACGGGAAAAGGGAATGTCCTTATTGGGACATTCCCTTTACGTGTAAAAAAGTGCGAGGTAAGAATATGGCAGGAAAATATGAAGAAATCGTAAGATGTTCTTTTTGCAATAAACCACAGAGTCAGGTACGCAAGATGATCGCCGGACCAAATGGGGTGTTTATCTGTGACCAGTGTGTGGATGTATGTACTGAGATCATTGAAGATGAACTTGGTTATGAAGAAGAAAATGCATATGATGATATCAATCTTCTGAAACCGGAAGAAATCAAGGCATTTCTGGATGATTATGTGATCGGACAGGACGAAGCAAAGAAAGTACTTTCTGTTGCGGTATATAATCACTATAAGCGTATTATGGCAGAAAAAGATCTGGGCGTGGAGCTTCAGAAGAGTAACATTCTGATGGTAGGACCGACAGGATGCGGTAAGACTTTTCTGGCACAGTCTCTCGCAAAAATTCTGAATGTACCGTTTGCAATTGCAGATGCAACTGCGCTTACAGAAGCAGGATATGTCGGAGAAGATGTAGAGAATATTCTTCTTAAGATCATTCAGGCAGCAGATGGCGATATTGAACGTGCAGAGCACGGAATCATTTATATCGATGAGATTGACAAAATCACAAGAAAATCTGAGAATCCGTCGATTACCCGTGATGTATCAGGAGAAGGTGTTCAGCAGGCACTTCTGAAGATCCTGGAAGGTACAATCGCAAATGTACCGCCACAGGGTGGACGTAAGCATCCGCAGCAGGAGATGATCCAGATTGATACCACCAATATTTTATTTATCTGTGGTGGAGCGTTTGAGGGAATAGATAAGATCATAGAGAACAGAATAGATAAGAAATCCATTGGATTTGAGGCACAGATCGCGCAGCGGCATGAGGAAGATATCGACCGGCTTCTGCAGCAGATCCTTCCACAGGATCTTGTGAAGTTCGGACTGATCCCGGAACTTGTAGGACGTGTGCCGGTAACTGTATCCCTGGAACTTCTGGATAAGGAAGATCTGATCCGCATTCTGACGGAACCAAAGAATGCGATTGTAAAACAGTACCAGAAGCTTCTGGAGCTGGATGATGTGGAACTGGAATTCGACAAAGAGGCGCTGGAGGCGATTGCTGAGACTTCCCTGAAGCGTAAGACAGGAGCCAGAGGACTCCGTGCGATCATGGAAAATGTAATGATGGATATCATGTATAAAGCACCGTCTGATGAGAATCTGAAATACTGTCTTGTGACAAAAGAGGCAGTACTTGGGGAGAAAGCACCGAGTACAGAAAAGATCGAGGCAAGACCGGAAAGTGCATAAGAAAATCAGACGTATGGAAATGGGTGCTGACGGTTAAGGCCAGAAGCATCCATTTTTATTTAACAGGAGAAAAAACTATATGAACAGAACAGAAAGTCTGCCAATGGTTGCCCTGCGGGGAATGACAATTCTGCCGGAGATGGTGGCACATTTTGACATCAGCCGGGAACGCTCGATTGAAGCGGTTCAGGAAGCGATGGCAAGCGACCAGAAGATTTTTTTGCTGACACAGAAAGATGTGGAAGTGGAAAATCCGGGAGAAGCAGATCTCTACCGTGTGGGAACAGTTGCGACAGTAAAACAGATCATCAAACTGCCAAAACAGATTCTGCGGGTGCTTGTATCAGCAGAAGAACGGGCGGTTTTAAATACAATAGAATTTGCAGATCCGTATCTTCGGGCAAATATTACGATCCCGGAAGAGAGTGATCCGGATATTGCAGGTGAGATCAACCGGGAAGCGATGATGCGGGGACTTCGGGATCTGTATCTGGATTATGCGGCGAGAATGCCGAAGATCACAAAAGATATGGTAAACCAGATCAAAGAGATCACGGAATTGAAAAAGATGGTGAATCAGGTGGCAGCGAATATGCCTCTGGATTACCGGGAATTGCAGGAAATCCTGGAAGAACTTGATTTTGACAGACGTTATGAGCTTATTTCCTTTAAGTTGGTCAATGAGATGCAGATCATGAACATCCGCGATGAGATCCAGATGAAGGTGAAAGAGCGTGTGGATAAGCATCAGAGAGAATATATCCTGCGCGAACAGTTGAAGTTGATCCGAGAAGAGCTTGGTGAGGATACTACAATTTCCGATGCGGAGGAATTTGCACAGAAGACAGAAGCGCTGGATGCACCGGATGAGGTAAAAGAAAAGCTGAAAAAAGAGATCAGCAGATTTAAAAATTCCATGCAGAGTCCGGCAGAAGCGGGCGTGATCCGTACATATATTGAAACCATGCTGGAAATGCCATGGAATAAGCGGGCTGAGGATTTTACAGACATTGCATATGCGAAAGAGCTTCTGGAAGCAGAACATTACGGACTGGAAGAGGTTAAAGAACGTGTGCTGGAGTTTCTGGCAGTACGTGCTCTTACGAAAAAGGGTGACAGCCCGATCCTGTGTCTGGTAGGTCCTCCGGGAACTGGAAAGACATCCATTGCAAGATCACTTGCAAAAGCACTGAAAAAACCGTATGTGAGAATTTCTCTTGGCGGTGTCCGTGATGAGGCTGAAATCCGTGGACACAGAAAAACTTATGTTGGTGCAATGCCGGGACGGATCGCAAACGGTATTAAGAGCGCCGGGGTAAAGAACCCACTGCTCCTTCTGGATGAGATTGATAAAGTCAGCACAGACTATAAGGGAGATACTTTTTCTGCGCTTCTAGAGGTGTTAGACAGTGAACAGAACAACCGTTTCCGTGATCATTATCTGGAAGTCCCGGTCGATCTGTCTGAGGTGACATTTGTAACGACGGCTAACTCGCTGCAGACAATCCCCCGGCCACTTCTTGACCGTATGGAAGTAATTGAGGTCAGCAGTTATACGGAGAATGAAAAGCTGCATATTGCGACAGAACATCTGATTCCAAAGCAGTTGGAAAGACATGGACTAACAAAAGAACAGCTTACGATCAGCAAGGGCGTGATCTGGAAAATTGCGCAGAACTACACCAAGGAAGCCGGTGTGCGTCAGATGGAGCGTGAAATCGGTAATATCTGCAGGAAAGCTGCCAGAGAGATCTATGAACATGATAAAAAGAGAGTTCAGGTAACAGAGCGGAATATTGAAAAGTATCTTGGAAAAGAAAAGTACACCTATCAGATGGCAAATGCCGAGGATGAGGTGGGAATCGTCCGTGGTCTGGCATGGACCAGTGTAGGAGGAGATACCCTGCAGATTGAAGTGAATGTAATGCCGGGAAAGGGTGAGATCATTCTGACGGGACAGCTTGGCGATGTGATGAAAGAATCTGCGCAGGCAGGAATCAGTTATATCCGGTCAATCAGCAGTAAATATAAGGTTGCTGAAGATTTCTTTGAAAAACATGATATCCATATCCATATTCCGGAAGGGGCAGTTCCGAAAGATGGACCTTCAGCCGGCATTACGATGGCGACTGCGATGCTCTCTGCAATTACAGACAAGAAAGTGCGTGCCGATCTTGCCATGACGGGTGAGATTACGCTGCGGGGAAGAGTACTTCCGATCGGAGGACTGAAAGAGAAGCTCCTGGCGGCAAAGAATGCCGGAATCAGGACGGTACTTGTACCGAGGGAGAACAAAAAAGATGTGGATGAACTTTCTTCTGAGATCACAAAGGGACTGGAGATTATTCCGGTATCGCAGATGGAAGAGGTTCTGAAAATCGCACTTATGCGCACACGGAGGAAAAAAGATGGTAATTAAGAATGTAAATCTGGAAACAGTCTGTGGAATTACAAGTAAATTGCCGGATCACACCTTGCCAGAGATCGCATTTGCCGGAAAATCCAATGTCGGTAAATCCTCTCTGATCAATGCACTGATGAACCGGAAGGCGCTTGCCAGAACTTCGGCAAAACCTGGAAAAACACAGACCATCAACTTTTACAATATCAACGAAGAAATGTATCTGGTGGACCTTCCGGGATACGGTTATGCAAAGGTTTCCGAGCAGGAGAAGGCACAGTGGGGAAAGCTGATCGAGCGTTATCTTCATGGCTCTAAACAGCTGCGAGCCGTCTTCCTTCTGATCGATATCCGTCATGATCCATCTGCGAACGATAAGATGATGTATGACTGGATCGTGGATCAGGGATTCAATCCGATCATTATCGCGACAAAGCTTGATAAGCTGAAGAGAAGTCAGGTACAGAAGCAGGTAAAGGCAATTAAGACCGGACTGAAGCTGCTTCCGGGAACTGTTGTGATTCCTTTCTCAGCAGAGACAAAGCAGGGACGGGATGAGATCTGGAATCTTGTAGACACAGAATTCCTGGGAAAAGGAACAGAGGAATAACCTTGAAAAATCCATTGCATTATCAGTTTTCGGATTATGATTGTGGACTGACGTCCATGCAGAATGCGAGCAGCTTCCTCAATGCATCCAAACAAGATGTATGGCGATTCGGGCGCTGATACCTCAAGTGGGTTGCATCAACTAAGATACGGGGAGAAAAAGTTCACCCCCACAAATTCCACTTTGGGCGGGATTTGTGGGGGTTGCTTTTTCTACTTTGTTGGTAAGAAAAGCAAGTGGAATATCAATTTATAGGATGTGAATATTATTTTGCTTTATTACCACACTATGTATATTTTGTTCTTTACATCAGTTTTCTGAAGAGATCTTTGAGGTCTTCTACGGAAGCGTCTTTCGGGTTTCCTGGTGCGCAGGCGTCGGCGTGGGCGGATTCTGCGAGGAACTGGAGATCTTCTTCTTTGAGGGCTTCGAGTTTGGATGGGATTCCTACGTCTTCGGAGAGTTTGCGGACTGCGTCTACAGCTGCTTTTCTGTATTCTTCCTGAGACATGTTATCAACATCTTTCACTCCCATTGCGCGGGCGATTTCACGGTATTTTTCGCCTGTGCAGTCTGCGTTGTATTCCATTACGATTGGAAGCATCATTGCACATGCAACACCGTGTGGTGTGTCATAGACTGCTCCAAGGGTATGAGCCATTGAGTGAGCGATTCCAAGACCTACGTTTGAGAAGCCCATTCCGGCGATGTACTGTCCAAGAGCCATTCCTTCTCTTCCTTCTTTAGTGTTTTCAACAGCACCGCGGAGAGATTTGGAGATAATCTCTATTGCTTTTAAGTGGAACATATCTGTCATTTCCCATGCGGCTTTTGTGGTGTAGCCTTCGATCGCATGAGTTAATGCATCCATACCGGTTGAAGCGGTCAGTCCTTTTGGCATAGAAGACATCATTTCCGGGTCTACAACAGCGATGATTGGCATATCATGTGGGTCTACACAGACGAATTTACGTTTCTTTTCTACATCTGTTACTACATAGTTGATCGTAACTTCTGCTGCAGTACCGGCTGTTGTCGGAACGGCAATGATCGGAACGCAAGGTTTCTTTGTCGGAGCTACACCTTCCAGGCTTCTTACATCTTCAAATTCCGGGTTTGCGATGATGATACCGATTGCTTTGGAAGTATCCATAGAAGATCCGCCGCCGATTGCGATGATGTAATCAGCACCTGAATTTTTGAAAGCCTGTACACCGTGCTGTACGTTCTCGATAGTCGGGTTTGCTTTGATATCAGAGTAGATTTCGTAAGCAAGTCCTTCTTTGTCTAAGATATCTGTTACTTTGGAAGTAACATTGAATTTGATCAGATCCGGGTCAGAACATACAAGAGCTTTTTTGAAACCGTGAGCTTTTGCTTCTGTTGCAATCTCTGCGATTGCACCTGCTCCGTGATAAGATGTCTGATTTAACATAATTCTGTTTGCCATGATACATATCTCCTTTTCGTTTATGGTAAAACCACTTGTTTCTGATACTATTTTAACAATAAGAAGGCGGTAAAAAAAGTTACAGAATATGAAAAGTGTAACATTTATACAAAAGCTTAAGACAAAATATGCAAATTAGTGAAGAGTTGCACAAGTTTTTCCGGCATGCCAAGTACCAGTTGTTTTGCAAGCTGCGCAGGCGGAAATTTCATTCCGCCAAGCAGCCATTTGACAGTCATGTAAATCGAGCCACGGCAGTACATCTCTAAAAGAAATGAAGTTTCTGCATCCGGGCGTCTTCCGGTTTTCTGGAAAATAAGGTTTGAATAGAATTCCAGAATCAGTTCAAAATCATGTTCTTTTAAAGAGTTCTGATCGTCAGAGCGGAATGCTGCAGCGAAAAACAGGTGCTCTTCCTTTAAATATTCAAATTTTTTGACCAGTCCGTCATAAACAGTGGTACCTTCTCCCATATGTTCAAATGATTTTAGAAGAAGTTTGTCAAAATACCAGTTGATCAGATCGTATTTATCAAGAAAATTGCGGTAAAAGGTCTGGCGTGTGACGCCACAGACTTCCACAATCTGGCGGATGGTGATATCATCGACAGAAGTGGTCTTCATGCAGGTTTTCATTGCTTCGGCGAGCCGGTATTTGGTAGATTCGGATTTGGCCATGTTCAATTCTCCTTAATCGTAGGCATGTTTTTTTCTATATAAGTAGTACGGTATGATCAAAGCTGTGGTAGTGATCCAGGAAATCGGATAACTAAGCATTACACAGGTTGTGGTATGGTGTGCCGGTAAGACAAACATAATCCACGGAATACGGATCAGACATACGCCGCCAAGTGTGATCAGTGTCGGCAGCAGGACATCGCCGGTTCCGCGAAGTGCACCGGAGAGAACTTCAATAAATACATAAATAGTGTAGCACGGTGCCATAAAACGCAGCATATCAATACCGATATTGATCACATTTTGATCTGTCGTAAAAATTGAGAACAGTGGGTGGCAGAAGATGGCTAAAAACAGCACGATCCCTCCGCACACAGCCACAGCCATTGCAAGGCAGATACGGACACTTTTGAAAATACGTTCTTTTTTACCTGCTCCATAATTTTGTCCGGCAAAGGTTGTGATCGCAATTCCGAATGCTCCGTTGACTGTCCAGAAAAGCGCATCCAGTTTACCAAAAGAAGCCCATGCAGCGGCAGTATCGGTTCCGAAACCATTGATTGCTGCCTGAATAATGATATTGGTAATACTGTACATAAATGCCTGCAGTGCACTTGGAATACCGATGCGGAATTCCATACGCAGCTTCAAAAGGTCTATGTGTAGTTTGCTCAGATAAAGCTTGCAGTCATCATATTTTTTCATCAGTGCATTGGTGACAAGGATTGCACTTACTGCCTGTGAAATAATGGTTGCGATAGCGGCTCCGACAATTCCCATATCAAATACGATTACCAGTACCAGATCGAGGATGATGTTTAGAAAACAACAGACGATCAGGTAATATAGTGGTCTGCGGGAATCACCGATGGAGCGCATGATGGCTGAGCCTATATTAAAGATCAAGGTACCGAAAATACCTAAAAAGTAAATCCGCAGATAAAGAATAGAATCCGCAAGTGTATCTGCAGGTGTATCGATGAGCTTCAAAAGAAATGGTGTTAAGGCCCATCCGAGTATTGTAAATACAATACTGAGGATAACGGAAAAAGCATAAGCGGTATGCAGACTCTTTTGCAGATTCCGCTCATCCTTTGCACCATAAAACTGGGAAACAATTACAGATGCACCGCTTGCAAGTCCCGTAAAACATCCGATGATCAGATTGGAAAGAACGGCAGAAGATCCCCCGACTGCGGCAAGTGCGCCCTTTCCGACAAAACGACCGACGATGACAGCATCTACGGTGTTATAAAGCTGTTGAAACAAAGTTCCAACTACAATAGGAAAGAAAAAAATCAATAATTGCTTCCAGATAACTCCTTCGGTAATCTGATTGGTTTTTGTACTTTCGTTTGACATGTTAATAACCTCCAATGAAAAAACTAAAAAAACATACCTAAACGAAGTATAACATGAAGTCGGAAGAAAAGATATCAGATGAAGAGAAGTTTCATAGAAATAAAACCAACTTTGACTAACACCGTATGAAATGGTACAATTGAAACACTACGAGAAAAAAGGAGTACAAAGAAATTATGGAAAAAACAGTTGAAGCAGTAATCTGCGGACATGAAATTACATCAGCAGAGGTAGATGCATTTATCGCAAGCCTTCCGAGAGAACAGCAGGTATACGCATCCCATCCGGATTTCCGCAAACAGTGTGTTGATCAGCTGATCGCAGTTTATGCACTTGCAAAATATGGTGAAGAAGAAAAGTTAGACGAGACAGAAAAGTTTAAAGCAATTCTGGAAAATGCAAGAAAAGATATCCTTGCACAGATGGCGATCGGCAAGATTTTTGAGGGAATCATAATTTCAGATGAAGAGATCAGAGAATATTTTGAAGCAAACAAAGCAAGATTTGCAAAAGGAGCATCTGTTCATGCAAAACATATTCTGGTTGATTCCGAAGACAAATGTAACAAACTACTTGAATCCATCGTAAGTGGTGGGAAAGCATTTGAGGATGTTGCAAAAGAATCTTCTACCTGCCCGTCAGGAGCAAACGGTGGAGACCTTGGCGAATTCGGAAAAGGACAGATGGTCAAAGAATTCGAAGATGCCGCATTTGCAGCAGAAATCGGACATGTGGTTGGACCGGTCAAGACACAGTTTGGATACCATCTGATCAAAGTGGAAGATAAGAAAGAAGCCGAAGATGCGAAGCTTGATGATGTAAAAGAGCAGATTAAGAGTGAGATCATGCAGAAAAAGCAGCAGGAGGCTTATACCGCGAAGGTGGAAGCACTGAAGAAGAAATATATGGCATAGTATTTGCCAGGATTTCATTCGATTGATAAAAAACAGCAGGACAGATTAATTTTTATCGGATCTGCACCCATTGCGCAGGCAATCCTTCTATCTGGAATCACTTGTGCTGCCAACTCTCATTTATGAAATATTTGTGAAAACTCCCCCGCAGATTTGACGAAACACGAAAAAAGTTGTAGTATATATGACGGAATTGTTACAGAAGTGTTAAGAAACGGAGGTACGGATGCAGATTCGCAGTGCAGCAAAATGGATCGCAGTGGCAGCAGGGATACTGGTTGGCGCCGTTATCGTAGGATTTACATTAAAAGATACTACATATATAGAAGCAAAATTAGAACAGATCAAAGGAGCAAGACAGTCTGTTACAGCAGTGGAGAAAACGACAGCAAAGACGCAGAAGATAAAAAATGCGGAAATAGTGAAAGAGACACCCCTTCCGGAGAGTAGCTGTATTTCTGATTTTGCATTTACAGGACAGATGCCGGAGCTTCCTACCGGATGTGAGATCACATCTCTTACAATGACTTTGAATTATTATGGATATTCTGCAGATAAGATGGCAATGGCACTCGAATATTTACCGACAGTTGGATGGACCAACACTTATTACGGAGACAATGAAACTTTATATGGAAATGATATTTACAATTATTTTATAGGAAATCCACAGTCAGAGACGGATGGATTAAGCTGCGGAGCAGGAGCAATCGTGACGGCAGCAGATGGCTATCTTGCAGATAATGGAAATGCAATGAAAGCAGAGGACGAGACAGGATCAGAGCCGGAACAGCTGTATCGTTTTGTAAGTGAAGGAACCCCCGTGGTTGTATGGGGAACAATTGGTATGGAAGAACGTCAGATAATGGAAAGCTGGAATACGGAAGATGGAAGAGAAGCCAGCTGGGCGATGAACGATCATTGTGTTGTACTGATCGGATACAGTGCAGACAGTGTGACTGTTGCAGACCCGATCGAAGGGATTGTGAGCTATGACAGAGCACAGTTTGAATCGGCTTTTCGTTCCAGAGGTAATCAGTGTGTGATTTTGAAGAATGTACAATAGAGAAGTGGGAGGTACTTTGCAGATAAAGACAGTCTGTGAAGTATCTCTTCTTTATATATGTGATGAGTTGAGTGCAGAGTTTCGTCTGCTTAAGGAAAGAAGATCAGGATTGTAAAAATATTTGAGAAGAAGTTTGCCAAAGGATTGACAATTATTTGTTTTTTTGGTATCTTTAGACTATGGTACAAACGTTAGTCTAAAAAAGCGAAATGACAAGAAGGAGAGCTACCATGAATTTAGTAACGAATATTCAGAAGTATTCGATCCATGACGGAGATGGAATCCGTACTACTGTATTTTTTAAAGGATGTCCATTAAAGTGCGAGTGGTGTCACAACCCTGAGACACAGCGTTTTGAGAGAGAACTTCAGTGTGATAAAGAAAAGTGCGTCGGATGTGGAACCTGTGCGAAGGTCTGTCCGAACAATGCCATCACTATGGTAGATGGAAAGCCGGAGCTTGACAAAGAGAAATGTCAGCTTTGCGGAAAATGTGATAATTTCTGTCCGCAAGGCATTCGGGAGATTGTCGGGCAGGAGTATCCGGTAAAGGAACTGGTAAAAGAATTGATGAAAGACCGGATGTTTTATGAACAGTCCGGCGGTGGAGTCACACTTTCCGGCGGGGAAGTGATGGCGATGTCAACGGATTATATTTTACAGATCGCGAAAGCACTTAAAAAAGAAGAAATTTCGCTTACCATTGACACCTGCGGATATGTTTCGTATGATAAATTTGAAGCAATTTTACCGTATGTAGATACGTTTTTATATGACGTCAAAGTGATGGATCCGGAATTACATAAAAAGTATATCGGAGTTGACAATAAGCTGATTCTGGATAACCTGGTGAAGCTTTCGGATGCAGGGGCAAGGATTTACGTCCGAATCCCGACGATCAAAGAAGTGAACGGCAATGTGCAGAACATGGAAGATACCATTCATTTTCTGAAGAAACACGGCATTCATCCGGCACAGGTCAATCTGCTGCCTTACCATAACACAGGAAGCAGTAAATATCCGAAGCTGGGTATGGAATACAAGGGAACTGATTTACATGCACCGGAAAAAGAAGAGATGGAAAGTTTTGTAAAGCTTTTTCAGGATGCGGGGTATACCAACACAAAAATAGGAGGATAAAAAAATGGCAAGAGGCATGAATGAAAGAATTCAGAAGCTGAGAGAACTGAGTGTTACAACACCGGTTCACATTGATCTCGAAAGAGCAAGAATCGAGACAGATTTTTACAGAAAAAATGATGGAAAATATTCGATTCCGGTTATGAGAGCCATGGTATTAAAAGAATATTTTTCAAAGAAGACACTTTATCTGGGAGACGGTGAGCTGATCGTTGGTGAAAAAGGAAAAGATCCACAGGCGTCTCCTACATTCCCGGAACTTTGCTGCCACAGCAAAGAAGATATGGTAGTTATGAGTGAACGTGATCTCGTATCTTTCCATACAACAGAAGAAGATCGTGAGATCCAGGAGAAGGAAATCATTCCTTACTGGTCAGGACGAAGCATGAGAGAGAAGATCCTTGCAGCTATGACTCCGGAATGGAATGACTGCTATTCAGCAGGTATGTTCACAGAGTTCATGGAACAGAGAGGACCTGGACATACATGCGGTGGTGAACAGAACTTTAAAGTTGGATATCTGGAATACAAAGAAAAGATCAAAAAGACTATGGATGCGCTGGATTTCATGAATGATCCGGAAGCTACCGATAAAATGGAAGAACTCAAAGCGATGGATATTGCATGTGATGCAGTAATCATCCTTGGTGAGAGATATCACAAACTGGCTCTTGAAATGGCAGAAAAAGAAGCAGATCCTACTCGTAAGAAAGAATTAGAGCAGATCGCAGCCAACCTGGAAGTTGTACCGGCTCACAAACCGCAGACCTTCTGGCAGGCAATCCAGTTATACTGGTTTACACATCTTGCGGTTACAACAGAACTGAACCCATGGGATGCATTCAGTCCGGGACGTCTGGATCAGCATCTGATTTCTTATTATGAAGCAGATACAGAAGCAGGAATCCTTGATGACGAGAAAGCAAAAGAACTGCTTGAATGCTTATGGATCAAATTCTACAACCAGCCGGCACCGGTTAAGGTTGGTATTACCTTAAAAGAAAGTGCTACTTATGTAGACTTTGCGAATATCAATACAGGTGGAGTTACACCAGATGGTAAAGACGGTGTAAATGCAGTCAGCTACCTGATCCTTGACTGTATGGATGAGATGAAGCTTGTACAGCCGAACTCTAATGTAACCATCAGCAAGAAAACACCGGCACGTTTCCTTAAGAGAGCATGCGAAATCTCAAGAAAAGGATGGGGACAGCCAGCATTTTATAATACAGAAGCCCAGATCATGGAACTTGTCAATGCAGGTAAATCTCTGGAAGATGCCCGTCGTGGTGGATCTTCAGGTTGTGTAGAGACAGGAGCATGGGGAAGTGAAGCATATATCCTGACCGGTTATATGAATATTCCGAAGATTTTCCAGCTGACTCTTTACAACGGTTATGATGCAATGTCAGGCAAACAGCTCGGACTGAAGCTTGGTTATGCAAAAGATTTTAAGACATTTGATGAACTGTGGAATGCATTCAAGAAACAGATGAAGCATTTCATCGATATCAAGATCCGTGGAAACAACGTAATCGAGAGATTATATGCAGAAAATATGCCGGCACCGTGTCTTTCCGTTGTAACAAACGACTGCATCAGTAATGCAAAAGACTACAATGCAGGTGGAGCAAGATACAACACCAACTACATTCAGGGTGTTGGTATCGGAACTGTTACAGACTGTATCGCAGCTGTTAAATACAATGTATATGATAAGAAGAACTTCACAATGGAAGAACTGGTCGAAGCAATGGATCATAACTTTGAAGGATACGATGCAATCTATCGTATGGTACACGATAAGACACCAAAATATGGTAATGATGATGACTACGCAGATGATCTGATGCAGGATGTATTCTATCTGTATCATGACCTGATCACAGGACGTCCGACTATGAGAGGTGGAAAGTACGGAGTTGATATGCTTCCTACAACCTGCCATGTTTACTTCGGAGATGTGATCGGAGCAACAGCTAACGGACGTAAAGCACACATCCCGGTTTCAGAAGGTATTTCACCGGAGAAATCCGCAGATGTGAACGGACCGACAGCAGTTATCAAATCCTGCGCTAAGATGGATCATCTTGCTACAGCAGGAACACTTCTGAATCAGAAGTTCACACCGGACGTTGTAGCAGGAGAGAAAGGTCTTGACAATATGGCAAGTCTGATCCGCAGCTACTTTGCAATGGATGGACATCATGTACAGTTCAACGTTATCGACAGAAAGACTCTGCAGGAAGCGCAGAAGCATCCAGAAGATTACAGAGATCTGATCGTGCGTGTTGCAGGATACAGTGATTTCTTCCGTAACTTAAGCAAACCGCTTCAGGATGAGATCATCAACCGTACAGAGCAGTCATTCGAATAGAAAATAACCAGAGAAATTGAAAAAGGTTAAATAAAGGAAGAGGCAGGAGCACCGCAATGCAGAGAGTAATCTGTGTGTGGTGCTTCTGTTTTTTTTGAACAATGAAAAACATTTTCAAATTTCATTGACATATAAAAATAATGTGATAAAATGAAAACGATTTCCAAATTGAAGGGAGGAGGTCAGTATGGCAAAAGCACCATATAAAACAAAACAAATGACCGAAATACTTACCTTCCTGAAATCGGTACAGGGAAGACATGTTACCGTGAATGAAATCTGCGATTTTTTCAGGGAAAAAGGGATTTCCGTCGGAACCACGACCATTTACCGTCATCTGGAGAAGATGGTGAAAGAAGGTCTGGCCGCGAAGTATGTAATAGACGGTTCGAGCAGTGCCTGTTTTGAATATATCGGAGATCATGGGGAAGAATATGAAAACTGCTATCATTGTAAATGTGAGAAATGTGGAAAGCTGATCCATTTACAGTGCAATGAGATAGAAAGCTTAAAACAGCATATGCAGCAGCATCATGATTTTCAGATGGATCCGCATCGTACTGTGTTTTACGGAATCTGCGGTGAATGCAGTAAGAAAGAATAAATAAAATTTATTAACAGATGAAATCTGGGAAAGGAGAAGGAGATGGATACAGGAAAGAAAAAAAGTATAGCAGCGGTTATATGTATTTTTCTTATATTTGTAACCTTTGCTTCTCTTTTTTATGTTGCCAGAGAGGAAGATCATAACTGTACGGGAAAGGACTGCCCGATCTGTGCCTGCGTTCATCAGGCAAAGCAGGTCCTTCGGAATCTGGGAACAACACCTGCAGTAGGATTTTTTGTCAGTCCGGTGATCTTTATCGCAGAAACTGTTATTTTGCCGGGGTTCTGGATCATTTTGTCGATTTCGTTAGTTCATCAAAAGGTAAGATTAAATGATTGAATAAAACTTTTTATAAAGCAGAAAGGGTATGAAAAGTCATACCTTTCCTTTGGATATGATGAGCATGTATGGCTGTCTGTAAAAAATGCAGAAGTGCTGAGTAAGGCAATTGCAGACGCGCTGGAAAAAGCAGACCCGGATCATAAGAATATTTATCAGGAGAATGCATCTGCATACAGTGAAAAGCTGAAAGACCCGGATGCTAAGTACCAGGAAGTTGTTGATGGCGCGTCACAAAAAACACTGCTGTTTGGCGATCGTTTTCCATTCCGTTATCTGGTAGATGATTACGGATTAAGCTATTATGCTGCACTTGTCGGATGAAGATTATCCGGAACAGGAAACAGAAATTATCGTTCAAGGAACGTTCGAGACATATAAAGAACCAAATGATGAGACTTTGTATTGCAGGATCACAGATGCGGATATGCAGATAAAAAAATAAGAAGAGAAAAGATGGATCATGAAGGAATACGGGAAAAAGATTAGCAGATATTTGATGAAAAACAAAAAAGGAAGATTTTATTGTGTGGCAGGTGTGTTATATCTGCTGGCAATTTTGTTTGTCATGAATGATGCCTGGCTGTATCAGACACCGATCGTGAAAGTGACAAAAGTGGTGACAATTGTAGAAGGGAAAAGCAAAAGTACACGTGGAACAGAAGAAACGAAATATAAGCAGAGTCTTTATGGCAAAATCATAAACGGAGAAGACAAAGGAAAAGAAGTCCGGATTGCCAATGAATACACAACAACAGAAATGGCTGACCAAAAATACCATAAAGGTGACCGGGTGTTTTATAAGGGATCATCGATCATTGGAGTAAAGCGGGATACGATGCTGGTTGTTATGCTTGGCTTCCTTGCACTTCTGCTCCTTGGGATTGCCGGACGGCAGGGCGGTTTGACGATCATAACAGCAATGATGAATATCCTGATTTTTGTGATCGGTTTCTGGACGGCGGATGACACATCGGAAATTCTAAGTGTATGTAGCAGACTGATCCTTTTTTTTGCAGTGGTAACGCTTGTTGGATTAAATGGAATCCACAGGAAAACTTTTGCCGCATTATTGACAACACTATGTGTCCTGCTTATGATCATGGGGATATTTGATCTTGTTATGCAGCATATGGAAGAACTGGATTATTCGACGATGGAATATCTGGGCAGTATTGATAATCCGGATGAAATTTTCCATGCAGAGATCCTGTTGTCAGGACTCGGTGCCATCATGGATGTGGCGGTTGCCATATCGGTGGCTTTAAGCGAGATTGTTGAGCAGAAACCGGAAGTAAAATTTGTGGAACTTTTCCGTTCGGGCAGAGAGATCGGATATGACATTATGGGAACAATGATCAATGTGCTGTTGTTTGTGTTTGGCTGCGGTCTGATCCCTACATGTTTGATCCGGATGAACAATGAGGTGCGTTTTGTTACCATTGTAAAATTGCATATTCCATGTGAATTATGCCGTTTCTTTGTAGAAAGTATCGGAATTGTACTGGCGATCCCAGTGTCTATTTTCATAACAGCAGTTATGATGAAACTATCTGTGAAAAAGAGGGAAAAAAGATGTTGATCATATTGGGACTGATTCTAATGATAGTAATAGTGCTTGTTGGAGGGGACAGAGGCGCCATGTCTCTGATCGCTCTGGCGGGAAATATTTTGTGCCTGAGTCTTGCAATCTGGCTTTATGCCGTCGGAGCACCCGTGTTTCTGGTTACTGCCGGTGCAGGAATTTTAATTTCCTGTATCACTTTGTTTTATCAAAATGGGACGAATATTAAAACCTGGAGTGCATTTCTTGCGGTTGCAATTACAATGTGTGTGTTATTTGCATTTATTTATCTGGTCGTATGGAAAAGCGGGGCGGGAGGCTTGAATGAGATCCAGGCAGCCGGAGAAGATGTTTTCTATTATAATATGAACCTGGATATCAGTATGCCCAAGGTTGCAACAGCCGTAATTGTACTCAGCACGTTAGGAGCTGTGATCGATATGGCACTGACAGTAACAACTTC
Organism: Coprococcus sp. RTP21204st1_G4_RTP21204_210225; assembly: GCF_040915385.1. Classification (NCBI taxonomy): domain Bacteria; kingdom Bacillati; phylum Bacillota; class Clostridia; order Lachnospirales; family Lachnospiraceae; genus Coprococcus; species Coprococcus sp. RTP21204st1_G4_RTP21204_210225. Next base: position 77,126 of record NZ_JBCPDP010000007.1, read on the forward strand.
CGTATATGAGGTGAAATGTCATAAGCCGGATATCAAAATGAACAAACTGGTTCAAAGTGGAATGAAGATTGGAAAAGATGTGATCGGAACAACGGTTAATACGTTATTGTTTGCATATCTGGGAGAATCGCTGTTGTTATTTGCGTATTTGAGAATGCAGAATTATTCCATTGAGTTGTTGCTTAACTCCAAAATTCTTTTTCAGAACTGTATTTCCATGATTTTTGGAGCAATTTCCTGCACAATGATAATGCCGGTTTCAGCGGTTTTGATCGCAAAAAACTGTGAGCTTTTTGATTGGATGGAAAATAGTAAATAGCAGGTTGACAGCAGGGAAATATCTGTGATAAACTTGTTTAGGATTAAACTGTTTACGGATGAACAATTTATTCGTGAACAGTTTTCTTTTTTTTGAAGAAGCAAAAAGTGGAAGGAGGAAAGTCATTTGTGTGAAGGATGTGAAGAGCGAATCCACGTAGGACATCAGGTGCACCGGATAGACCGTTCGATTTCAAAACTGCTGGAAATGCGTGTAAAAGAAGAAGGACTGGATGAGATTGCCCTGATGCATGGCTGGATCTTACGTTATCTATATGAACATCAGGATAAGGAAATTTATCAGAAAGATATAGAAAAGTATTTTGGTATCTGCCGTTCAGCGGTAACAAATATTATCCAGACTCTGGAGAAAAAAGGGTACATCTGCCGTGCATCGGTTGCAAATGATGCGCGTCTGAAAAAAGTAATGCTGACAGAAAAAGGACGGGAAAACCATGAAAAACTGGGAGAAATTTTTCAGAAAATGGATGCGCAGTTGGAAGAAGGCATTACAGAAGAAGAATTACATGCATTTATGCATGTGATCGATAAAGTTTATTACAATATGGGAAAAATGAAAGGAGAGAATTCATGATTCGGACTTTATTAAAAGAAGTAAAAGAATATAAAGCGGCATCGATCGCAACACCGTTTTTTATGATTCTGGAAGTATTGTTTGAGACATTGATTCCATTTCTGATGGCATCTATTATCGATAAGGGTGTCAATACCGGAGATATTCACCATATTTACAAAGTTGGTGGAATTATGATTGTGGCTGCATTTTGTGGCCTGCTTGCCGGAATGGCAGGAGGACGATACGGAGCAAAGGCTTCGACCGGGTTTGCGAAGAATTTGAGAAATAAGATGTTCGATCAGATCCAGACCTATTCGTTTGCAAATATTGATCATTTCAGTACAGCAGGTCTGGTTACACGTCTGACAACAGATGTGACCAATGTGCAGAATGCGTACCAGATGATGCTGCGTATGATGATGAGAGCACCGGCAAGTATGATCTGTGCAATGGTGATGGCATTTACGATCAATGCCAGACTGGCAAGTATTTACCTTGTGGCAGTTGTGATCCTGGGAGTGATCCTCTTCTTTATCATTCGTCATGCAACGGCTTATTTCCAGCAGGCATTTCCAAAATATGATGCTTTAAATGCATCCGTTCAGGAAAATGTATCTGCGATCCGTGTAGTAAAAGCATATGTAAGAGAAGAACAGGAAACAAGTAAATTTCAGTATGCAAGTAAGAATATTTACGATATTTTTGTAAGAGCAGAGAAAAATGTTATATGGAACTCACCGATCATGATGTTCACTGTTTATACCTGCATCATCCTGATCAGCTGGTTTGGTGCAAAGATGATCGTAGTGAAATCGTTGACAACAGGAGAGTTGATGAGTCTTCTTGCATACTGTATGAACATTCTGATGAGTCTGATGATGCTGTCTATGGTATTTGTCATGATTTCCATGAGTATGGCAAGTATGCAGCGTATAGCAGAAGTACTGGATGAAACCAGCGATATCCATAATCCGGAACATCCGCTTTATGAAGTGGAAGATGGAAGTATTTCATTTAAGAATGTAGATTTTGCTTACAAAAAAGACAGTGCAGAGAAAGTCCTGAAGAATATCAATCTGGACATCCATTCCGGTGAGACGATTGGCATCATTGGAGGAACCGGAAGTGCGAAGACGAGTCTGGTGAATCTGATCAGTCGTCTGTATGACGTGACAGGCGGAGAAATCCTGGTTGGCGGAAAGAATGTCAAGGATTATGATCTGGAAGTACTGAGAAACCAGGTATCTGTTGTATTGCAGAAAAATGTACTGTTTACCGGAAGTATTCTGGATAACTTGCGCTGGGGAAACAAAGAGGCGACCGATGAAGAATGTATGGAAGCATGTCGGCTTGCATGTGCAGATGAATTCATTGAGCGTTTCCCGGATAAATATAATACCCACATTGAGCAGGGAGGAAACAACGTATCCGGTGGTCAGAAGCAGAGACTGTGTATTGCAAGAGCACTGCTTAAGAAACCGAAGATCCTGATCCTGGATGACAGTACCAGTGCGGTAGATACTGCTACAGATGCAAAGATCCGCCGTGCATTCCGTGAAGAAATCCCGGATACAACAAAGCTGATCATTGCACAGCGTGTATCCAGTGTGCAGGATGCAGACCGTATCATCGTTATGGATGAAGGGCAGGTTCATGGATTTGGTACACACGAAGAATTGCTGAAGACCGATGAAATTTACCGCGAAGTATACGAATCGCAGACTCAGGGCGGAGGAGATTTTGATGAAAACGGAGGTGAAGCATAATGCCAAGACCGATGGGAAGACCACAGAATAAAGTGAAATATCCGGGGAAACTTTTGATGCGTCTGATAAACTACATTTTCCGTGATTATAAAATTCATTGTATTGCAGTATTTATCCTTATATTTGTAGGAGTTATCGCAAATGTGCAGGGAACGATGTTTACAAGAGATCTGATCGACAAATATATTACACCGTTCCTGCTGTCTGACGGTACACCGAACTTTTCACCGCTTGCACATGCAATTGAAAGGGTTGCGGTATTTTACGGAATCGGAATCGTTGCGACTTACGCATATAACCGTATCATGATCAATGTGACACAAGGAATGATGATGAATATGCGTAATGAGCTGTTTGAACATATGGAAAAGCTGCCGATCAAATATTTTGATACCCATGCACATGGTGATATCATGTCAATTTACACGAACGATATCGATACCCTGCGGCAGATGGTCAGCCAGAGTATTCCGCAGATCATCAACAGCGGATTTACGATCATCAGTGTATTTGTCAGTATGTTGATCTTAAATATTCCACTTACGGTTGTGACGATGATCATGGTTGCAATTATGATATTTGGTACCAAGAAAGCCGCCGGACAGAGTGGGAAATATTTCCTGGAACAGCAGAAAAATCTTGGAAAAGTCAATGGTTATATTGAAGAAATGATGAATGGACAGAAGGTTGTCAAGGTCTTCTGCCATGAGGAAGAAAGTAAGGCAGAATTTAAAGAGCTGAATGAGGCACTTTTTGTAAGCGCAGACCGTGCGAATACCTATGCAAACTACCTCGGACCTTTGAATGCGCAGATCGGAAATATCAGTTATGTAGTCTGTGCGATTGTCGGAGGTGCCCTTGCGCTGAATGGTGTGGGAGGATTTACACTGGGTGCACTGGCAAGCTTTCTGACATTCAATAAAAGCTTTAGTATGCCGATCAACCAGGTCAGCCAGCAGATGAATGCTATTGTAATGGCACTTGCAGGAGCAGAGCGTATCTTTACCCTTCTGGATGAGAAAGTGGAAGTAGATGACGGGTATGTGACTCTGGTCAATGTGAAAAAAGAAAATGGAAAACTTATAGAATGTAAGGAACATACCCGATGCTGGGCATGGAAGCATACACATCAGGCAGATGGTTCGGTAGATTATATTGAGCTTAAGGGAAATGTAGTATTTGATGGTGTGGATTTCGGGTACAATAATGATAAGATCGTGCTTCATGATGTGAAATTGTATGCAGAGCCAGGACAGAAAATTGCCTTTGTAGGTTCGACAGGAGCAGGAAAAACAACCATTACAAATCTGATTAACCGGTTTTATGATATTCAGGATGGAAAAATCCGCTACGATGGAATTAATATAAACAAGATTCGGAAAGCGGATCTGCGACGTTCCCTTGGAATTGTACTGCAGGATACACATCTGTTCACAGGAACGGTAAAAGACAATATCCGTTTTGGAAAACTGGATGCAACAGATGAAGAAATCTTTGCAGCAGCAGAATTGGCAAATGCAGATGGATTTATCCGCAGACTTCCGGAAGGATATGATACGGTCATCACCGGGGATGGGGCAAACTTAAGCCAGGGACAGAGACAGCTTCTTGCAATTGCCAGAGCAGCAGTTGCAGATCCGCCGGTACTGATCCTGGATGAGGCTACAAGCTCTATTGATACGCGTACTGAACGTATTATTCAGGAAAGCATGGACAGACTGATGCATGGACGTACTACGTTTGTGATCGCACACCGTCTGTCTACGGTTCGGAATTCCGACTGTATCATGGTCCTGGAACAGGGACGCATTATCGAAAGAGGTACCCATGACCAACTGATTTCAGAAAAGGGAAAATATTATCAGTTGTACACCGGGAATGCAATTGCTGAATAAGATTCAAAAGACAGGATGTTACTGTTCACAGTACCTGTGACCAGCAACGCATCTCGCCATTTTAAATCGCCTTTGGCGATGGGCGAGATGCCGTTCAAGATAAAACGTGCATCCTCCGTGCCAATCAGCGTAGTGATTGACACGGGAGTGAACAGTAACAACAGGATTCAACAAAATTTACATAAATTAAAAAATACTATCAATTTTTTTGTGCATACGCTATACTTGTATATATAGCACTGCAAGTCCTTCCGAGCAGAGAAGTAAAATAGCAGTTCTATAAAAATGTCATGATAGGGTAGGTTTGGGAATGAAAAAACAAATCAATTGCAAAGAAGTTGTATGGGAACTATTTACACTTACCGCTGCAGTGGCAATTATCGCTGCAGCGGTTTATTTCTTTCTGGTGCCGAGCCATGCATCGGTCAGCAGTATTTCCGGTCTTGGAATTATTCTTACGAATTTTATACCTTTACCGCTTTCAGTGATCACGATGGTCCTGAATGTTGTTCTTTTGATCATCGGATTCATAACATGTGGACGGGAATTTGGTACGAAAACCGTGTATACCAGTATCTTACTGCCGGTATTTATCGGTATTTTTGAACGGATTTTCCCGAATATCGGTTCCCTGACAAAAACCCAGGAACTGGATGTCCTCTGTTATGTTCTGGTAGTCAGTGTAGGACTCAGTATTCTCTTTAATATGAATGCTTCTTCCGGCGGACTTGATATTGTGGCTAAGATCATGAATAAATATCTGCACATCGAATTGGGGAAAGCCATGTCTTTAGCCGGTATGTGTGTGGCGCTTTCGGCAGCACTTGTATATGATAAGAAGACGGTGGTTTTAAGCGTTCTTGGTACTTATTTTAATGGGATGGTGGTAGACCATTTTATCTTCGGGCAGAATCTGAAACGAAGAGTGTGTATTATTACAAAGTATGAAGAAGAACTTCGGAATTTTATTCTGCATGAGCTTCATAGTGGAGCGACCATTTATGATGCCATCGGAGCGTACAATTTAGATAAAAGACACGAGATCATTACGATCGTAGATAAAAATGAGTATCAGAAACTCATGAATTACATCAATAATCTTGATCCGAAGGCTTTCATCACAGTGTACACGGTGGCAGACATGAGATACCAGCAGAAGGTTTTGGAAAATGAAGAAAGAAGTTAGTGATCTACTCCATCAGGTTTGCAAAATAATAAATGTACAATATTCTGTTATAATAATGTACAAAGAAAGGAGGAGTTACAATGCCAATAATAAAACCAATTACAGATTTAAGAAATACAAATGAAATATCTGAAATATGTCACAAACAACAGCAACCAGTATTTATTACAAAAAATGGTTATGGAGATTTAGTAGTTATGAGTATGGAAACTTATGAAGAATTACTCAGCACAAATCAGATTGATAAGGCAATTTTTGAAGCAGAACGGGAAGTCGCAGAAGGTGCAGAATTATTAGATGCACGTGAGGCATTGAGAGAACTCAGGAGGAAACATTTGGGATAAATATACCGTAAAAATGTTTCCACAGGCATATAGAGATATTGATAAGATATACGAGCAGGCACTTCTTGTTAGTAATTATGCTGATAATGCAATTGCACTGGCAGAAAAACTTAAAAAAGCAATTTTAAGTTTGGAAGAACAGCCATATCGAGGGGCAGAAAGAAAATATGGAAAAAGTGAGTTTTAGAATCAAGAAATCTCATTGAAATATAAAGGGTACTAAAAAACGTCACAATTTGTGGCGTTTTTTTAGTGCAGGAAAAAGGAGACCAAGAGTGTCAGAAATCAGATTTTCATCAAAGGAAAGAAGCTGATATCTTATTTGAAAAAAGAAAAGAACCATTTAATATTTATGAATATTGCAAAAAGTAGTAATTTTTTCTGTTAAAAAAGTCCTGAGGGATAATTTTATATAAACGGATATTATTCTAATAAGCGCAACGGATGATCCCCATACCACAAACGGTATGATTGTAGAACAAATTTAACATGGTTTCTGATAGCATAGAAATTATGCATATCACAGTTATAGAGCATACCATTAGTCAAATCTATTGTATTTACAAGAATATGGACGTGAAGATGACTGTTATTTTCATGAATCGAAAAGATAACCTGGTATTGAGCATTACAAAATTCAAACGGAAAAAGTAGCAATTCCTCCGGAACTGTGATATACTGTGATCGTTTGGAAGATTAGTGGACTGAAATGTAAGATCCCCAGAGCATGAAGTATAAAGAGGGCAGAAACGGGGCTCGCAGATATATGGCAGAAGAGCTGTATGTCGAGAACACCGGGTATCCGTATCTGACTTCATGTTCTGGGGATTTTTTATATTCTGTACGCGGATTTTCCGAATGTATGCAAAAGAAAAACAATAAAAAGGATAGGAGAGGAAAAGATGTTTGAATTATTTGAAAATCTGACCAATTGGCTCTGGGGACTGCCGCTGCTGATCACGATTCTCGCTACAGGCGTATATCTGACAGTACGTTCCGGTTTCTTCCAGTTCCGCCATTTTGGTTACATTGTGAAAAACATGTTCAGTAAAGAACGCCGTCAGGAAGGCGGAGACGACGGAAAGAGCCTGACACCGTTCCAGGCTATTTCCATTGCGATCGGCGGTACCGTTGGAGTATCCAACATGTCCGGTGTTGCAACAGCCATTGCAACAGGAGGACCTGGTGCATTATTCTGGCTCTGGATCGCGGCGCTTCTTGCTATGGTCATCAAGATGGCAGAGGTAACACTTGCTGTGTACTACAGAGAAAAACAGCCAAACGGTGAGTACCAGGGAGGCCCGACCTACTACATGCAGAAGGGTCTTGGCGGAGAGAAAAAGCTTCCCTTCTGGAAACTTTTTGCAGTACTGTTCGGCGGCTGTATTTTTATGACATGGTTCATCACCTTACAGAATTATACAGTATCAGAGGCTGTCGGAAGTACCTTCCACCTGCCGTACATCGTGCCGTCACTTCTGTATGTGGCAGCGATCTACCTGATCATCATTGGTGGTGTAAAGAAAGTCGGTGTGATCTCTTCCTATATGACACCGATCATGTGCATGCTTTACATTGTAGGATCTCTTGCAATACTGGTAATGAATTTTGACAAGCTGCCAGAAACCTTTGGACTGATCTTCAAGGGTGCATTTACAACACAGGCAGCAGTCGGCGGATTTATGGGAGCCGGTGTTGCAACAGCTATGCGTCTTGGATTTGCCCGTTCTGTATACAGCAACGAGGCAGGCTGGGGAACCTCACCTATGATCCATGCTTCCGCAAAAACAGACCATCCTGTAAAACAGGGACTGATGGGAGCATTTGAGGTATTTGCAGACACCATCGTAGTCTGCTCCATGACAGGTCTTGTTGTTATCACCACAGGCTACTGGAATTCAGGACTTCAGGGATCAGAGCTGACACTGACAGCATTTGAGTCCGGAATGGGCTCTGTTGCGAGAGCGCTGATCGCGATCAGTATTTTCCTTTTCGGACTGACAACATCAACCGGATGGTTCACCTATTACAGCGTGATCCTGAAGCACTGGCTGAAAAACAATCAGAAGGTTCTGAAGATCGCAGAGAAGGTTTTTATCCTTGGAACGCCATTATGGGGTCTTCTGGTCACAGTGCTTACTCTTTACGGAAACGGAACACCGGCACAGCTGTGGGTAATTGCAGACTTTACAACCGTATTCCCTACATTTGTAAATGTTGCCACATTATTTATCTTAAGTGGTACCTTCTTTAAGCTGCTGAAGGATTATAAGGCGCGTTACATGGGAATCGGAAAAGTAGACAAGGATATGGCACTTTTCTACGAGGATAAAAAAGAAAAAGAGGAAAAATAAACAGTGGATACGATTTTTTTTAACGGATGTATAAGAACACTGGATAACAGTGAAAAAGTGGCAGAGGCTGTGGGAATCGAAAATGGCCGGATCGTTTTTGTGGGAACTGATAAAGAAGCGGAAGCTTTTTCCTGCAAAAAACGGATTGACCTTAAGGGAAGGCTGATGCTGCCCGGTTTTGTGGATACACATATGCATATGTTGCATTATGCATTTGTGGAAAGATCTGTGAAACTGTTTGACTGCACAAGTGTTGAGGAAATGCTTGCTGCAGCAAAAAAAAGACTGGAGGAGAGTAAAGGTCAGAAGCTGACCTGGCTCTACTGCAGAGGCTGGAATGAGGAGCATTTTGATAAGCCGCGCTATCCGCATAAGGATGAGCTGGATGCACTCTCAACGGAAATTCCCATCATTATGGTGCGTGTCTGCGGGCACGTGGCTGTGTGCAACAGCTGTGGTCTGGAGCTTCTGAAAAAAATCCCGGAGTTTCCGGAGATTGAGAAGGAGGTTGATCTTGATACCGGACTTCTGAAGGAGAATGCAGTACAGTTTTATTCTTCCGTATTGGAAGCACCATCCCAGGAAGAAGTGGAAGGCTACATCAGATACAGTGCGAAGAAACTGAATGAATGTGGATTTACAGGTGTACAGTCCGATGATCTTGCCTCCCTTCCGGGAAAAAATTGGCGTCGGATCATGGCCTCCTACAAGGCACTGGATGCCAGAGGAGAGCTGAGTATCCGCCATTATGAGCAGTGCCTTTTTGAGCGGGCGGAGGATGCGAAGGCTTTTATCGAGGAAGGATATCGTACCGGGCAGAGGGGAGATCACTTTACTGTTGGACCGATGAAGCTGATACAGGATGGTTCCCTTGGTGCAAGAACAGCGGCCATGAATGAGCCTTACGAGGATTCGCCGGAAAATACCGGGATCATCACATTCAGTCAGGATGAGCTTGACGATCTATTTGCTTTTTTTGACCGGCATCAGATGCAGGCGGCGGTACACTGTATAGGCGATCGTGCCATGGATATGGTCATTGAGGCAGTTGCGAAATCTCCTTACCGGAAGGATAACAAAAAGGGCAGACATGGTATCGTGCATTGCCAGATCACCAATCCGCGTATTTTGCAGGGTATGAAAGACCAGGATCTGCTGGCATATATCCAGCCGGTATTTATCGATCTGGATATGAACACAGTGGAACCTGCCATCGGCGCACAACGTATGGATAAGGTGTATGCATGGAAGAGTATGCTGGATATGGGAATCCATACGTCCGGCGGCTCGGATGCTCCTGTGGTAAGCTTTGATGCAATGGAGAATATTTATTTTGCAGTTACCCGTAAAAATATCAGCGGTCAGCCACAGGAAGGCTGGATCCCATCCGAAAAAATATCCGTAGACGAAGCGGTGAAGCTTTTTACAAAAAACGCAGCTTACGCTTCCTATACAGAAGACGAGAACGGAACCATCGAAGTGGGAAAAAATGCGGACTTCGTAGTTCTCGAGAAGAATATCTATGAGATCGACCCGGATGAGATCAAGGCCACGAAAGTGGATATGACAGTTCTTGGCGGTGAGATCGTTTATGAGAGAGAAGTAGAAGAATAGCGGCAGTATAAAAAGAAAAAAGTGAGAGGCAGAGTCTGAGAGGAGCAGGCTCTGCTTTTTTTGATTTCAGTAAAAATATAGAACAAGATGTATACCATAACGGTGAACAAAATTCGTCGAAGAAAGCAGTAACATTGTTACATGGAAAATATTGATTGAGAAACGAGGGTAAACTGGTTATAATAAAATCAAGAAATTTATAGTATTATCAGCAGAAAATGAGGTGATGATGTATGCCAAAGATTATGCAGGATTTAATTAAACAGTATGTGGAAGCGGTCAAGAAGATTTATGGTTCCCATGTACGCCAGATAATCCTTTATGGTTCTTATGCAAGGGGGACTTCCGCCCGGATTCTGATGTAGACATTATGATCCTGGTGGATATATCAGATCTGGAATTAAAGGCATATGCACAACAGCTCTCGTACATGACCTATGACTTTAATATGGATCATGACACGGACATAAAGCCTATTGCAAAAAGTGAAGCACATTTTAACAAGTGGATTGTGAACTATCCATTTTATTCCAATATTCATAAAGAAGGGGTAGTTTTGTATGGAGCAGCATAATCAGGAATCGGTACTAGGCGGGATCTGGTGTTATATCGTCGGGAAACAGCCCGAAATGATCTGAAATCAGCAAGAGCATTATTTTTTATTGAAGATTATAAAGGAGCTAATAACGGAGCGTACTATTCCATCTTTCATGCAATTAATGCAGTACATGCTGTCAGCGGTAAAGCATATAAAAGACATAAAGATGCTGTGGCAAACTTCAATAAGGATTATGTGAAGACGTCTGTGTTTCCAAGGGAAATGGGAAGGAAAATCGGTCAGGCAGAAGAGATTTGCCATGCCAGCGATTATGATGATTTTTATATTGCAAGTAAAGAAGAATCAGAACGGCAGATTTCAGTTGCAGATGAATTTATAATTCTGGCAGAAAAATATTGTCTGGAACAGCTTGAAGAACAAAAGGAATACTGAAATGAACGAGGATGAAAAGATAACGGCATTCAGAGAACTGGTGAAATCAATTAAAGAAAATTCAAAATATCTATCAGAAGACTTCAATCCAGATACAGAGCTGGAAAAGGGAAAAAAGAAAAATATTCAGAAATAGTTTTTGAATAAATAATATAGAAAACGTATAAAGTACAGAACAAACATTCGCTTGTTCTGTACTTTTTTTACTCTGAATGATATACTGTAAAAGCAAGAATAATAAAGATAAAAACACTTTTTTTACGTGTAGTAATAGGCAGTATTTACATATCCACAAATTTCAGAATAACAAGGAGAAACGTATGGATCATTTCAAATTACACTCCGAATACAAACCAACAGGCGATCAGCCCCAGGCAATTGAAAAACTGGTCAAAGGCTTTCAAGAAGGCAACCAGTTCGAGACTTTGCTGGGTGTCACAGGTTCCGGTAAGACCTTCACCATGGCGAACGTCATCGCCCAGTTAAACAAGCCAACTTTGGTACTTGCGCACAATAAAACACTTGCAGCACAGCTGTACGGTGAGTTTAAGGAATTCTTCCCTGAGAACGCAGTGGAATATTTTGTCTCCTAGTAGACGGAGGTCGAAAAGCAGGTGGTATTTTGTAGTATGTCGGTGGTTGAACATCCAGATGTTGTGGAAGTGGTAGTGGTGAGAGTATAGGTAAAAAGTGGGCGGATGAAGAGGTTTTGTGACTTTTCATTGCCTGCTTTTTTTGATAATAATTGAAAAATATAGTGTATGAACATAAAATACTTGTTATAATTTAAATATAAATAAGACAGAAAGGTTGGTAGTGATTATGTGTGAGAAAAAAGAATTGAGCTTTTCAATATTCATGCTGTATGGTCTTGCGGATAAATGGAAGATGTCTCCAGCCAAAGTGTATAAAATATTAAATTCAACCGGAATTTTGGATAACTATATTATTAAATGTTACGATGTTCTTCATACACAGGGAAAGGAATATTTGGTAGAAGATATTACTGATTATGTGAGAGAAAAAGGAGTTAATGTATGATTGAAAAATCCAAAGGTAGTACATTCTATTTATAGATATTGAAAAGTATTATATAGTTTTATAAATTACAATAGAAAAGAGTGAAAAGATGAAAAGTGTTCTTATTACCCCAGAAGGCATACAAAAAAATTTGAAAAATATAAAGCCGTTAGATGCTATTTGTGAATATATTTGGAATGGATTTGATGCATTTGCAACACAAGTAGAAGTTGAGTTACATCGAAATAAAATGGGACTCATCAATATGATTACAATACGTGATAATGGATGTGGAATTAATTATGATGAATTGAAATATAAATTTCAACCATTTAATGATTCTAAAAAAGCAAATGTGTCTCAGAAAACAAATCATACGTTACCTCATGGGAGAAAAGGGATTGGTCGTCTGACATTTTTTGCATTTTCTCAGACGGCAAGGTGGGATACTGTATATCGAAAAGATGGGGATACATATGAGTATTACATCTCTATGAATAAAGATTCTCTAAATCAATATGATGATAATGGTGAAAAACTTCCGTGTAAAGTAGAAAAATTGACGGGAACAAAGGTAAGTTTTACACAATTAGAATCTATGGAAAAAGAAGATATTATCAATAAAATCAAAGAAGAATTTTTTTGGTTTTTGGAATTGAATAAAGAAAATGACTATAAAATTATCGTTGATAAAGAATGCATAGATTATTCAGATTTTGTTGAGCATACTGAAAATATGGATGTTTCTAAATATGGGTGTAAGGAGACGTATGATGTTCGTTTTGTTCAATGGAAGCAAAAATTGGGGAATGAATATTCGCGAATATATTATCTTGGTTCAGATAATAAAGAAAGATATAAAGAAACTACAAAATTGAACAAAAGGGCAGACCATTTTTTTCATAGCGTGTATATAAAAAGTAGTTATTTTGATGATTTTCATTTTACAAATGAGGAGATAGAAGGTCAAGGGGACTTATTTCCTAATAAGTGTGATGATGAATACAAAATTTTAATAAATGGAATTAATACATTTCTTATTAAATATAGAAGTAGGTATTTGAAAGAAGCTTCAGATGCTTATATTTCAAAACTGATAGATGATAAATTGTATCCGGAATTTGATACGACGAATTTTATACAGGCGTATCAAAAGAAAGAACTAGATAGTCTTGTAGGTGCTTTATATGCTGCACAGCCTAAAATTTTCACAGGCTTAAGTAATGATAATAAAAAAATCACATTACAATTATTAAGGCTTATTATGGATAATGGAAACAAACCAGAGTTGTTTAAAATATTACAAGGTGTAATTGAACTGGATGAAGAGGAACGGAAGGAATTATCTGGTATACTTGAATACAGTTCATTAAGTAATATAACAAAAACAATAAAATTATTATGTGATAGGCAGAAAGTTATTCAGGCATTAAAAGAAATTGTGTTTAATAAAGAGTTTAATTCATATGAAGTAACACATGTACAAGAATTAGTAGAAAATCATTATTGGATTTTTGGAGAACAATACAATTTAATTACATCAGCTGAACCTGATTTTGAATTAGCATTAAAGGGAATGATAAAAGCGGAAACTGGAATGGAAGAAGAGATACATATAGAGCATCCTGATAAAAATAAAGAAATGGATATATATATGTTACGTCAAGATCGTCAGGGTAAAGTAACAGAAAATGTTGTTGTTGAATTAAAAAGACCTAAAATAAAATTAGGAGAAAAAGAATTATCACAAGTAAAAAAATATATGCGAGTAATAAAAGACACTCCAAGATTTAATGCAGGTAATGTTAAATGGACGTTTTATTTGGTTGGAAATGAATTTGATAAAAGTCATTATATTTCGGGAGAATTAGAAAGTCATAAGCATTTAGGAGAGCAACATTTAGTTCATTGTCAGGATGACGGTTTGACTAAAATATATGTACTGAAATGGAGCGAAATTTTTGATGATTATTCTAAGCGACATGACTTTTTGATGGAACATTTAAAATTAGAGGAAAAACTATGGTTAGAAACTCATGAATCTGCAGATGAGGCTGTAACAGATGTTAAAAATAATAGTGCAACATTATCAGAGGCCGTTATTCCTAAAAATCAAAAAATTGTCTGCTAATAGTACATAGCCGATTGGTTCATCAAGAGCCAATCGGTTTTTTCATGCTTATTTTTATACATAGCCAGTCCCGTAAAACGGATTGGCTATTAAATTTTTCGAGGAAGGAGGTAACAATATGACCAAGTGTAAAGTTATCGCTCTTGTAAATCAGAAGGGAGGAACCGCTAAGACCACAACGACATTAAATCTTGGAATTGGTCTTGCACATCAGAGGCGAAAAGTATTATTGGTCGATGCTGATCCACAGGGAGACTTAACAACCGCTTTAGGTTGGACTGATGCAGATAATCTTCCAATTACGTTGGATACACAAATGAAGAAAATATTACAAGACGAACCATTTGTGTATAACGAGGGAATTTTACATCACAAAGAGGGTGTAGATATCATTCCGACTAATATCGAGTTATCGGGCATGGAAATTTCACTGGTAAATGCCATGAGCAGAGAGCAGACATTAAAGCTGTATCTGTCAAATTTGAAAAAGGATTATGATTATATCCTGATTGATTGTATGCCTAGTCTGGGTATGCTGACCATCAATGCATTGGCTGTCGCAGACAGTGTAATTGTTCCGGTGCAGGCTCATTATCTTCCACTAAAGGGCATTTCATCTATTACGAGAAACTGGGCAGTGCAAGAAATGATAATATCACATATGATTATGGTGGTGTTGATTCCGATATTGCTTACAAGTGTGCAAGAATTCATACAAAAACAAGAACCAGAAGTAAAATGAAAAATAAAAATTGAAACCATGTCACAACATGCCGTAATTTTTTTACGGCATGTTGTTGCGAACAGAGTGAAAATTGGTTATACTGTAAGCATAGAATTATACGTTAATAATTTTTTGAGAGGATGGTATAAGATATGCTTAAAAAATTCACGTTAAAGAATTACAAAAATTTTAAAGATGAAATTACGATAGATTTTGAAAATATTGCAGGTTATCAGTTTAATACAGATTGTCTTTCAGATGCTATCATCGGCAAAATGTTGATTTATGGACGTAATGCGACTGGCAAGACGAACCTTGGAAGAGCAATTCTTGATATTGGTTCAACAATGTTTGGCGGAACAAGATATGCGAGTAATGGAATTTTACTCAACGCGGATTCCAAAGAAGATGCAGCAATGTTTCAATATGAATTCAGATTTGAAGATACAGAATTAAGTTACAAATATTCGAGATTATCAAATCAGGAATTACGTGAAGAAGAATTATCTGTAAATGGAAAAAGCATTTTTAAATGTAATTTTGGTTTGCGAGAATACAATTTTGATAATTTAGATTATATTGATGCAGAAACTGCCAATATAGAGCGCTATTTACAATCTCTGGAAGTTGGAGAAGATGATGAAATCAGTGAACCAAAACTTCCATTTTTGAGATGGCTGATTAGTAATGTGGCTTTGAAAAATGATTCAGCTCTTATCCGGTTATCGAATTATGTTAGAAGAATGATGATGATTACAGTGGGAAATGGGATGCAATATCGGTTTGGAAGAATGAATCAAGGTTTTTATGAGAGTTTGGAAAATCCGGATCGTCTGAAGGATTTTGAAGATTTTTTAAACGCAATGGGTATTGAATGTAAATTGGTATTAAAAAAATTACCAGATGGACAGCGAGAACTGTATTTTGCACATGAACAATTAGTTCCATTTTATGAAAATGCATCAAGTGGTACATTGGCATTAGCCGAGTTATATCGGAGACTGGTTCCGAAAGTATGGGATGCATCTTTGATTTATTTAGATGAATTTGATGCGTTTTATCATTATGAAATGGCAGAAAATGTGATTCGTTTCTTTAAACAGAAGTATCCTAAATGCCAAATGATTATGACATCGCATAATACGAACTTGATGACAAATAGAATTATGAGACCGGATTGCCTGTTTATTTTATCAAGAAAGGGAACATTAACAGCTCTTTGTAATGCGACTGAACGGGAGCTGAGAGAAGGTCACAATCTTGAAAAGATGTATATCAGTGGGGAGTTTGAAAAATATGAATAATTACGCAGTAGAGACAAGACGGCGTAGCCGGAGCTTACTGGTTGTAGAAGGAAAACATGAAAAGGACGAATTATTTTGGCTTATTTTTAAATGTTTTCCAGAAATGAACATTGATATAAATGATGTATGGATTTACGGTACGAACATTTATAAGTTATATGAGGATATTGTAAAAGAATACGGAAATGATTGGGCAAAAGATGAAATGGATGTTGATTTACCGTTTGTAATCAGTAAAAAGGAACATCCGGAGACAATCTATTATAGAAATGATTTTACCAATATTATTCTTGTATTTGATTATGAACGGCATGATCCGGCATTTTCTGAAGAAAAGATTTTAGAAATGCAGCATTGCTTTGCGGATTCGACTGATATGGGGAAATTGTATCTGAATTATCCAATGATTGAATCATATTTGCATTTAAAATCTATACCAGATGAAGAGTATATAAATCGAAAAATTTTGGTATCATTGCAGCCGGGAGACAAGTATAAAATCCTAGTAAGGGCAGAAAGTGTTATTGAAAAGGCGGTTGAGTTGCCACATAGAATTGATGATTTACTTGCAGGAGATAGATATCGGGTAAGTGATGTTGAAAAAAGAAATGGATGTTGTGATGCAATATTGAAGCTTTCTGCGAATGAGTTAGAAAAAGAATTGGAAGAAATATTGTGTATTGTAGGAGATGAGAAGAAGAAAAAGACATTAAAATATCAATTAAAAGATTGGATTACAAAAATCGGATATACATGTGAGAATCGGACATATTGGGAGTATATGAGAAAAGTTTTACAAGAGATTGTATGTCATAATATTCGCAAGGCAGCTAGAATTCAAAAGGAAGATGCAAATGAAAATGAGCTTAGAAAGCAATTTGAACAGATAAATTTATTTGAGATACTGAATGTTCAAAATGAAGTCAGCAGAAATTTTGAAAAAGGATTTATATGGGTATTGAGTACATGTGTATTATTGATTCCGGATTATAATTTTAAATTAATTAAATAAGAAACGGATTAAATTCATAGGCAGATCACATGTAATATTGGTTGGATTATTGAAGAAATTTGGAAGAATAATGGAATTTAGAAAATAAAAAAGTACAGAACAAACATTCGGTTTTGCTCTGTACTTTTTTTATATTGAATGATATACTAGACAAGTAACAATACTAGAAATAATATTACTACATTCCAAAATAAATTAGATTCAATCAGGAGAAATCATATGGATCATTTTGAATTAGTATCAGAATATAAACCAACCGGAGACCAGCCGCAGGCAATTAAAGAGCTGGTCGAAGGTTTCAAAGAAGGAAACCAGTGTCAGACGTTGCTTGGCGTTACTGGATCTGGTAAGACATTTACCATGGCGAATGTTATTCAACAGATGAACAAACCGACATTAATTATTGCACACAATAAAACACTGGCAGCGCAGCTGTATGGGGAATTCAAAGAGTTCTTTCCGAATAACGCAGTGGAATATTTTGTCTCCTACTACGACTACTACCAGCCGGAAGCTTATGTTCCGTCATCCGACACTTACATTGCCAAGGACTCTGCCATCAACGATGAGATCGACAAGCTCCGCCACTCTGCGACAGCAGCGCTTTCTGAGCGGAATGATGTCATTATTGTGGCAAGTGTGTCCTGCATTTACGGACTGGGTTCGCCGATTGATTACAAGGAGATGGTGATTTCACTTAGACCGGGCATGATCAAAGACAGGGATGAAGTTCTGAAGAAGTTGGTTGAGATCCAGTATGACCGCAATGATATGGATTTCAAGCGTGGAACGTTCCGGGTGCGAGGAGATGTGGTTGAGATTTTCCCGGCGTATTCGGAAAAAATTGCATACAGAGTTGAATTTTTCGGTGATGAGATAGACAGAATAACAGAGATTGATACATTGACCGGTGAAGTGTTGAATGTGATCGGGCATGTGGCAATTTTCCCGGCATCTCATTATGTAGTGTCCAAGGAGAATATGGAGCGTGCCATCGGGGAGATTGAAGAAGAACTGGAGCAGCAGATTCGTTATTTTAAAGGGGAAGATAAGCTTCTGGAAGCACAGCGTATTTCTGAGAGAACGAATTTTGATATAGAAATGATGCGAGAGACAGGATTTTGTTCCGGAATTGAAAACTATTCGAGGCATCTGACCGGGCAGAAAGCAGGAGAGCCGCCATGTACATTGATTGACTATTTTCCGGATGATTTTCTGATCATGATCGACGAGTCGCATAAGACGATTCCACAGATTGGAGCCATGTATCACGGCGATCAGTCGAGAAAGACAACACTGGTAGATTATGGATTCCGTCTGCCATCGGCAAAGGATAACAGACCGCTCAGCTTTGGGGAATTTGAAAGTAAGATTGACCAGGTACTGTTTGTATCAGCGACACCGGGAGAGTACGAGGAGTCTCATGAACTGCTGCGGGCAGAGCAGGTAATCCGACCGACAGGTCTTCTGGATCCGGAAGTAGAAGTGCGTCCGATCGAAGGACAGATTGATGATCTGATCAGTGAGGTAAATAAAGAAACAGCGAAGAAGAATAAGGTACTGATCACAACGCTGACAAAGCGTATGGCGGAAGATCTGACCGATTATATGCGGGAGCTTGGCATTCGTGTGAAATATTTACATTCGGATATTGATACTCTGGAAAGGACAGAGATCATCCGGGATATGCGTTTGGATGTATTTGATGTACTGGTTGGAATTAACCTGCTTCGAGAAGGTCTGGATATTCCGGAGATCACACTGGTAGCGATTCTGGATGCGGACAAAGAAGGTTTTCTGCGTTCGGAAACTTCATTGATCCAGACCATTGGCCGTGCGGCGAGAAATGCAGAAGGGCATGTTATCATGTATGCGGATAACATGACGGATTCGATGCGGATGGCGATTGATGAGACGATGCGCCGTCGTGAGATTCAGATGAAATACAATGAAGAACATGGAATCACGCCACAGACGATCAAGAAGTCGGTGCGTGATCTGATCAGTATTTCAAAGAAGGTTGCAGCAGAAGAGATGAAGCTGGAAAAAGATCCGGAATCCATGAGTGCGGCAGAGCTGGAGAAGCTGATCAAGAAGCTGGAAAAGCAGATGAAGAAAGCGGCAGCAGAGCTGAATTTCGAGGCGGCAGCAGAGCTGCGTGATAAGCTGATCGAGCTGAAAAAGCATTTGAATGAGACGGAGTAAAGCGAAGAGATAGAAGAGGAAGAACAGATGGCTGAAGAAAAGAAAGAACTGATAAAGATCAGAGGTGCGAACGAGCACAATCTGAAGAATCTTGATGTAGATATTCCGAGGAACAAACTGGTAGTACTGACCGGTCTCAGTGGTTCCGGCAAATCATCCCTTGCATTTGATACAATTTATGCAGAGGGACAAAGACGATATATGGAATCTCTGTCTTCTTACGCAAGACAGTTCCTTGGGCAGATGGAGAAGCCGAATGTAGAAAGTATTGAAGGGCTTTCACCGGCGATTTCCATCGACCAGAAGTCTACGAACCGCAATCCGAGATCCACAGTCGGAACCGTGACGGAGATTTACGATTATTTTCGACTGCTGTATGCAAGAATCGGGATTCCGCATTGTCCGAAGTGTGGAAGAGAGATCAAGAAGCAGACGGCAGATGAGATGACCGATCAGATCATGGCACTTCCGGAAGGAACAAAGATCCAGCTGATGGCACCGGTTGTGCGGGGGAGAAAAGGAACCCATGTCAAGCTTCTGGACAGAGCAAAGAAAAGCGGTTATGTCCGTGTAAGGATTGACGGAAATATGTATGAGCTTTCCGAAGAAATCTCATTGGACAAGAATATAAAACATAATATTGAGATTGTTGTAGACCGTCTGGTTGTCAGACCGGGGATTGAAAAAAGACTTGCAGATTCCATAGAAAGTGTATTAAGTCTTGCGGAGGGGCTTCTGGTTGTGGATGTGATCGGAGGGGAACCGCTGAATTTCAGCCAGAATTTTGCCTGCCCAGACTGCGGAATCAGTATTGATGAGATCGAGCCGAGAAGCTTTTCATTTAACAATCCATTTGGTGCCTGCCCGGTATGTTTCGGACTCGGATATAAAATGGAGTTTGATGAAGACCTGATGATTCCGGACAAATCACTCAGCATCAATGAAGGAGCAATCGTGGTGACAGGATGGCAGTCTTGTACCGATAAGAGCAGTTTTACTCATGCGATTCTGGAAGCACTCTGCAAGGAATATCATTTTGACCTGGATACGCCGTTTGAACAGTATCCGAAAGAAATCCAGGATGTTTTACTTCGTGGGACTAATGGAAAAGAAGTCAAGGTCTATTATAAAGGACAACGCGGGGAAGGAATCTATGACGTTGCATTTGACGGACTGATCCGGAATGTGGAGCGAAGATACCGTGAAACGGGATCGGAGACTATGAAAGCAGAATATGAGAGTTTTATGCAGATCACACCTTGCCGAGAATGTGGCGGACAGCGACTGAAAAAGGGCGCACTTGCGGTAACGGTCGGAGATAAAAATATTTCAGAAGTAACAGCAATGTCGATTGAACGGCTTCAGCGGTTTATCAGCAGTCTGGAACTGTCAAAGACGCAGCAGATGATCGGCGGACAGATATTAAAAGAGATCAAAGCGCGCCTGCAGTTTCTTTTGGATGTGGGTCTGGAATATCTGACACTTGCCCGTGCAACAGGAACTCTTTCCGGTGGAGAAGCACAGAGAATCCGGCTTGCGACGCAGATCGGTTCCGGTCTTGTGGGTGTGGCTTATATTCTGGATGAGCCAAGTATCGGTCTGCACCAGAGAGATAATGACAAACTTCTCGCAACACTCAAGCATCTCCGTGATCTTGGAAATACACTGATCGTGGTTGAGCATGATGAAGATACCATGTTTGCGGCAGACCAGGTAATCGATATCGGACCGGGAGCCGGAGAACACGGTGGAGAACTGGTTGCCCAGGGAACGGCACAGGAGATCATGAAAGTAGAACGGTCGATCACAGGTGCATATTTAAGCGGAAAGATCAAGATCCCGGTTCCGGAAACCCGCGCAGTTCCGACCGGCTGGATCAAAGTTGTAGGTGCAGCAGAGAATAACCTGAAAAATATTGACGTGAAGTTCCCACTTGGCGTGATGACCTGTGTAACCGGCGTATCAGGTTCCGGTAAGAGTTCATTGGTGAATGAAATCCTTTACAAGAGTATGGCGAAAAAGCTAAACCGTGCCCGTGTGATTCCTGGAAAGTATAAGCGGATTGAAGGACTGGAAATGCTGGACAAAGTGATCGACATTGACCAGTCTCCAATCGGAAGGACGCCAAGATCCAATCCGGCGACATATACCGGAGTATTCGACCTGATTCGGGATCTGTTTGCGGCAACCGCGGATGCGAAGGCGAAAGGCTATAAAAAAGGAAGATTCAGCTTTAACGTCAAGGGCGGACGCTGTGAAGCGTGTAGCGGAGATGGAATCATCAAGATTGAGATGCATTTCCTTCCGGATGTATATGTGCCGTGTGAGGTATGCGGCGGAAAGCGCTACAACCGTGAGACACTGGAGGTAAAATATAAAGGAAAAAGCATTTATGATGTTCTGAATATGACGGTAGAAGAGGCGCTTCATTTCTTTGAAAATGTACCGAGTATCCGTAGAAAAATGGAGACACTTTACGATGTAGGACTTTCTTATATTCGTCTTGGCCAGCCGTCTACAACCCTTTCCGGCGGTGAAGCACAGCGGATCAAGCTTGCAACTGAACTGAGCCGGAGAAGCACTGGGAAGACAGTGTACATTCTGGATGAACCGACAACCGGACTTCATTTTGCAGATGTGCACAAGTTGACGGAAATCCTGCGCAGACTCGCGGCAGATGGCAATACGGTTATCGTGATCGAACATAATCTGGATGTGATCAAGACAGCAGATTATATTATCGATATCGGACCGGAAGGCGGTGACAAGGGGGGCACAGTTGTTGCGTGCGGTACACCGGAAGAAGTGGCAGAAAACCCGAATTCATATACAGGAAAATACATCAAAATGATGCTGGACAGAAAATGATACAGAAATCTTAAAAAATCCTGAACTTGAAAAAAAAGACTTCCTATTTATTAAAGATTTGATTATAATAAGGTGAGTATGTGAAAGGGGAATCGTGATGTCAATAGATTTAGGAATTGATTTAGGAACAGCAAGTATCCTCGTTTATGTGAAAGGAAAGGGAGTTGTACTGAAAGAACCTTCAGTCGTTGCCTTTGACAGAGATACCAATATGATAAAAGCAATCGGTGAAGAAGCAAGGCTGATGCTTGGAAGGACACCGGGGAACATTGTTGCGGTAAGACCTCTCAGACAGGGCGTTATTTCCGATTACATTGTCACAGAAAAAATGATCAAATATTTTGTTCAGAAAGCACTGGGAAAGCGTACATTTAAGAAGCCGAATATCAGTATCTGTGTGCCAAGCGGTGTTACAGAGGTTGAAAAAAAGGCAGTAGAAGAGGCTGCTTTTGCAGCCGGTGCGCGGGAAGTACATTTGATTGAGGAACCGGTTGCGGCGGCAATCGGAGCCGGAATAGATATTTCAAAACCATGCGGCAACATGATCGTGGATATCGGTGGTGGTACATCCGACATTGCGGTGATTTCCCTTGGAGGAACTGTTGTGAATACATCATTAAAAGTTGCAGGTGATGATTTTGATGAAGCAATCGTCCGTTATGTCCGGAAAAAGCACAATCTGCTGATCGGAGACAGGACAGCAGAAGACATCAAGATCAAGATCGGAACGACATATCCTCTTGTAGAAGATGAATCAATGGAAGTAAGGGGACGAAATCTGGTAACAGGATTGCCAAAGACGGTTACGGTAACGGCTTCTGAGACCGAAGAAGCACTGCATGAGACTACAAGTCAGATCGTCGAAGCGGTCATTGGGGTTCTGGAGAGAACACCGCCGGAACTTTCCGCGGATATTCTGGATCGTGGAATTGTACTGACAGGTGGAGGTGCGCTGCTTCGCGGGCTGGAAGAACTGATCGAAGAAAGGACAGGCATCAATACGATGACAGCGGAAGACCCGATGAAGGTTGTTGCAATCGGTACCGGTCAGTATGTGGAGTTTATGAACGGAAAAAAAGATTTCTAGTGATAAGCACATGAGAAGGCTGTTTCTGTAGAGAGACAGCCTTTTTAAAAAGGAAAAAAGTATGGAAACAGTAAAAGGTTACGTAGAACACATTGTATTTCGCAATGAAGACAATGGATATACCGTATTTAATTTGAATAATGATGATGGCGATCTGACCTGTGTCGGAAACTTTAACTATTTATCAGAGGGAGAGCTGGTTGAGGTGAACGGAGAATATGTGGTTCACAGTGTATATGGAACACAGCTCCGAGTGCTGAATTATGAGATCAAAGCACCGGAAGATCTGCTTTCGATTGAACGCTATCTGGGATCAGGGGCGATCAAAGGGGTTGGTGCATCTCTTGCCGGCAGGATTGTGAAAAAATTCAGGGAAGACACCTTCCGGATCATCGAAGAAGAACCAGAAAGACTTGCGGAGGTGCGTGGGATCAGCGAACGTATGGCAAGAGAGATCGCTGTACAGGTAGAAGAGAAAAAAGATATGCGGAAGGCAATGATCTATCTTCAGAAATTTGGGATTTCGACGACACTTGCAGCAAAGATTTATCAGTTTTACGGTCCGAAGACCTATCAGGTACTGGAAGGAAATCCATACCAGCTTGCAGATCAGATTCAGGGGATCGGATTTAAGATCGCTGATGAAATCGCAACGAAGATCGGCATTCATTCAGACTCGGATTTCCGTATCCGGAGTGGTATTTTTTATACCTTACAGCAGAGTGTTGCCGAAGGGCATGTCTATCTGACAAAGGACGTGTTGCTTCGTCGGGCATCTGCACTTCTGGAAGTGGAGATTAAGGATATTGAGAAATACCTGATGGATCTGTCGATGGAAAAGAAAATCGTACTCAAAGAATCTGAAGAAGGTCTGCGGGTATACGTGTCCCACTTCTATTATCTGGAACTCAATACCGCGAAAATGCTGCATGATCTGAATCTTGAATATGAAGAAGCCAATGTAGTGATCGAAAAAAAGATCCATCAGATTGAAAAAGAAGCCGAAATGCAGCTTGACGAGAAGCAGGAAAATGCGGTCATGGCGGCTGTGCGGAATGGAATTATGATTCTCACAGGAGGTCCTGGAACCGGAAAAACGACGACGATCAATGCTATGATCGAATATTTTCACAGTGAGAATATGGAAATTATGCTGGCAGCACCAACCGGGCGTGCCGCAAAAAGAATGACAGAGGCAACCGGATGGGAAGCGCAGACGATCCACCGGCTTCTGGAGGTGAACGGTAATCCGGAGGAGGATGAGAACCCGAACCGGAACGGATTTGCAAGAAATGCAGATAATCCACTGGAAACCGACGTGATCATCATCGATGAGATGTCTATGGTAGACCTGCCTCTGATGAATGCACTTCTTACCGCAATTGTACCGGGGACAAGGCTGATCCTGGTAGGGGACTGTAACCAGCTTCCATCAGTAGGCCCGGGAAGTATTTTGAAGGATCTCATCGCATCGGAATGTTTTCCGGTTGTCATGCTGACCCGGATTTTCCGACAGGCACAGGAGAGTGATATTGTGGTAAATGCACATAAGATCAACCGGGGAGAACCGGTTCTTTTGGATAATAAAAGCCGGGATTTCTTCTTCTTGAAAAGACAGGATCCGAATGTGATCATCAGTGTTCTGCTGACACTGATCCAGAAGAAGCTTCCCAAATATGTCAATGCAAAACCATATGATATCCAGGTACTCACACCGATGCGGAAAGGACTGCTGGGAGTGGAAAGGCTGAACAGTATTTTGCAGGAGTATTTGAATCCACCGGAGCCGGGAAAAGCGGAAAAAGAATATGGCGATCACAAATTCCGCGTGGGCGACAAGGTGATGCAGATCAAGAATAACTATCAGCTTGAATGGGAGATCACAACCAAGTATGGACTGACGGTGGATAAAGGGATGGGGATTTTTAATGGCGATATGGGAATTGTCACCGAGATCAATACATATACTGAAACACTGGAAGTTGAATACGATGAAAAGAGAAAAGTAAAGTATCCGTTTGAATTGCTGGAAGAACTGGAGCTTGCCTATGCGATCACCATTCACAAGTCGCAGGGAAGCGAATATCCGGCGGTTGTCATCCCTCTTCTGAGCGGACCGAGACAGCTGTTTCACAGGAATCTTCTTTACACGGCAATCACAAGAGCCAGAAAATGTGTGACAATTGTCGGAAATGACCAGACCTTCCAGGAGATGATCCGGAATACCAATGAACACAACCGGAATACCAGTCTGGCAGAACGGATCCGGGAGTTCTACGGATAGTTACACAGAAAATGTAGAAAATCAAATCCGAAAAGTGGATGGAAAACTTAAAAAAGGTCAAAGAAACAATTCTGGAACTAATTTATCCCTCAAAATGTCCGTTTTGTGGAGAAATTGTAAGTGCAGGAAAGAAACATTCTACGGAACACAATGGAATCTGCAAGGCGTGCCGTGAAAAACTTCCTTATATTGGTGAAGTAAGATGCATGTGCTGTGGAAAGCCTTTGACAGATCCGGCTGAAGAATATTGCTATGACTGTACCAGGCAGAAGCATCTTTTTGTTGATGGCAGAAGTCTCTGGGTGCATAAAGATGCAGTGGAAAATGCAGTTTATGCAATGAAATATCAGAACCGGAGGATTTACGGACAAACGTTCGGAAAAGAAATGGCAGAGCATTTTCTTCCTTATCTATGGGAAAGAAAGATCACCTTGATCGTGCCGGTTCCGCTGCATTCCCGGCGAAAAAGAAAGCGGGGATTTAATCAGGCAGAAATTGTAGCAAAGGTATTATCAGAAAATACCGGAATTGCTATGGATGCAGGTGCTGTTAAGAGAATTAAGGCGACTAGTCCTCAGAAAGAGCTGGGCGATAAAGGGAGAAAACGAAATATCAGGGGAGCATTTGCAGTGCAGAAAAATGTAAAAGGAGAAAATATCGTTTTGATCGACGACATTTATACGACAGGAAGTACCTTAGACGAGGCGGCGAGAGTGCTTAAAAAGGCAGGAGCCGAAAATGTATACTTTTTGACGGTAAGTATTGGACAAGGAATCTGATATTTGTTATACTGAAAGTAATGCATATACGAATAAAACGTATGAGGTGACAAAATGTTAAATGAAAGCAAAGTTAAGCTGATGACAAGGATGGCGATGTACGAAAGCAAACAGGGAGAGGAAGATTTTAAGATCAGTTCTTATTATAAGAAAGATTACCGGAGCTTTCACACCATTGCTACGATCATATGGGTCACGGTCGGCTATGCTGTTGCAGTGGGAATCGGAGTTATTGCTTTTCTGGATGAACTGATGAAAAATCTGAATATGCAGTTTCTTGTGATGCTTGCGGCAGCTGTGATAATTGGATATCTGGTACTTGTTATTTTTTATGGAATCGTTGCTTCCCATTTTTACGGAACCAAACATGAAAAAGCAAGAAAGCGTGTGAAACAATTCAATCACGATCTTACAAGACTGAACAGAATGTATGAAAGGGAGAAACGATAATGAATGATCTGATAGTATGGAGAGATAAATTACAGGAATTATACGCGATGAAATCAATCTATATTGATAAAGCTGTGCAGTTTGTTCTGGCACTGGTTACATTTCTTATGATCAACCAGAATATTGGACTGATGAAAGCGGTGGCGACACCGGTTGTAGCGGTGGCACTGGCAGTGATCTGCACCTTTCTTCCACCGGTTGTAACGGCGTATGTGGCGGCAGGACTTGTAATTGTGCATCTGTTCAAACTGTCTATAGGAGTGGCAGCGGCAGCGGCACTGATCTTTGTGGTAATGTTTATCTTTTACTGCAGATTTACTCCGAAAAAGGCACTTCTTCTGCTGGTCACACCGGTAGCATTTATGCTTCATGTTCCGTATGTGGTGCCGGTTGCCTGTGCGCTTGTACTTGGACCGATTTCAGCAGTACCGGTTGTATTTGGAACGATCATTTACTATATGATCGAATGTGTGAGAACTTCGGCAACAGCGATCACCAGTGCGGATGGAATTACCAGGCAGATTTCGCTGTTTGTGAAGACGGTATTCCAGGATAAGACTCTGTGGATCACTGTGATCGCATTTATTATCTCTATTTTTGTGGTGTATACAGTGCGCCGGCTTTCGGTAGATCATGCGTGGAAAATCGCAGCAGCATCCGGTGCGGTTGTGAATATTGTTGTAATTGTGATCGGAGATATTGTATTCGATATACATACCTCTTATAATATGCTGATCATTGGAAATATTGCAGCAGTCGTGATTGGTTTTATCATGGAATTTTTCCTGTTCTCGGTGGATTATTCCAGAACAGAACGTCTTCAGTTTGAGGATGATGAATATTACTATTATGTAAAAGCCATCCCTAAGATTTCGGTGACAGCTCCGGAGAAGACGGTCAAACATATCAATGAGCGGAAAGAAACAGGTGAGATTGCGGGAACAGAGCCGGAGAGAAGACAGAGGTCGAAGAGTGGGCAGACGGAAAAACCGGCAGTACGCAAAACAAAAACGGTTTCTAAGGTAAAACGGCCAAAGAGTCCGGCAGTTCAGCGACCGACAAGAGTTGGGGGCAATACAGATGAAATCCTTCTTGCACAGAGCCTGAAGGAAGAACTGGATATTCAGAGCATTGTGGAAAATGAACTGAATAGCGATAACAAATAGGGAAATATTATAAAAACAGGGGTATAAATAACGGATAGAAAAAGGGGGTACACTGTTGAACACAGTATTAACACAGGTTTTAAAAGAATTTGTATCAGAATCGTGGTACTTCCCGCAGATCCGGGTAGTAGATGCTGTTGAGATACTGATTATTACATTTTTATTCTATCAGATTATTCTCTGGATAAAGAATACAAAAGCCTGGATGCTGCTGAGGGGGATTCTGGTTGTTGCATTGTTTATTCTGGTGGCTGCAGTTTTTAAAATGTATACGATTTTGTGGATTGCACAGAATTCACTTCCGGTCATGGCAACCGCAGTCGTGATCATTTTCCAGCCTGAGCTCAGAAGAGCATTGGAAAAACTGGGGGAAAAACAATTTGTTCCCAATATGGTGGCACTGGATAAAAGAGGAAAAGATAATGTACGTTTCAGCCAGAAAACGATCGATGGAATCGTAGAAGCATCCTTTGCGATGGGAGCAGTGAAGACAGGAGCACTTATCGTCGTAGAGCAGGCAATCATGCTGACAGAATACGAGAGCACCGGAATTGCGCTGGACTGTATTGTATCACCGCAGGTATTGATCAATATTTTTGAACACAACACACCACTTCATGATGGTGCAATCATTGTCCGTGGAGACAGGATCGTATCAGCGACCTGCTATCTTCCATTGTCAGACAATATGGGAATCAGTAAGGAGCTGGGGACCAGACATCGTGCAGCAGTCGGAATGAGTGAGGTGAGTGATGCTCTGATCGTCACCGTATCAGAAGAGACCGGGTATGTATCTGTAGCGATGGGAGGACAGCTTGTGCACAATGTTACACCGGAATATCTGAAAAAACGTCTGGAATCTATCAGTAAGAAGAGTGTGGAGATCGGACGTTTGAAAAAAATATGGAAAGGATGGAGATCGCATGAAAAGGGCGTTGACTAAAAACTGGGGTCTTAAGTTGTTGGCATTTGTATTCTCTGTCCTTTTATGGATAATTGTTATGAATATTGAAGATCCGGTGGACGAACGGACATTTTCCGGAATCCAGGTGACAGTGACACATCCGGAAATCGTAACAAATCCGGGCAATACATATCAGATTCTGGATGACAGCAGGACGATATCCGTAACAGTAAAGGCAAAACGTTCTATTTTAAATAAAATTAAAACTGATGATATCAGAGCAACAGCGGATATGAAGAATCTGGATGTCAGAACCAGATCCCTGATCCCGATCGATATATCGATCCCTTCTTATGCAGGAAGGTTTGAGGCGACTGCCAATCCGATCAATCTGCGAGTAAGCATTGAACTTGGAAAATCAGAGACTTTCCCGATCACTGCAACCAGTTCGGGAACACCGAGAGACGGATATCAGGTGGGTGAGCTGAAAGCAAATCCGGAGAAGATTAAGATCAGCGGACCAGAATCAGTAATCGATTCAATCGACAAGGTGGTAGCACTTGTCGATGTTTCAGGACAGTCTAAAGATGAGGAAAAAGAAGCAGAGCTGATTCTTTATGATAACAATGGAAAGATCGTAGATTCGACACAGATTGAGAATAACCTGGGAGACGAAGGACTGAAGGTAAAAATCACCATGCTTCAGACAAAGAGTATTCCGGTAGAATTTGATACTTCACTGATCGGTACTGCGAGCGGATATCATTTCAGCGGAATCAGTATCCAGCCGGAAAGCATTCAGATCGTAGGCACAGAGGAGCAGCTGGAAACGGTAGATTCTATTGAAATTCCGGCAGAAGAGCTGGCAGAAGATGGTCTGGACCAGACAATAGAGAAGACAGTAGATATCGCCAATTATCTTCCGTACTGGGCAAAGACAGACCAGGACAGCGCAGGAGGCGTACCGATCGTTATAAAGATCCAGGTAGAGAAATTCGGAACTAAGACAGTTGAATTCCCATACAATTCCATTGCGCTGCTGAATGCACCAAAGGATTACAAGGTGTCATATGCAGAACAGGGCGATCTGGAAATTGTTGTGCGTGGTTCTAAAGAGGATCTGGATGATTTTACTCTTGAAAAAGGAAGTGTGTCAATCAATCTGAACGATTGCAAGACAGCGGGAACCTATAATGTTCCGATCCAGGTTACACTTCCTGACGGAATTGAACTTGAAGATACGATCAATGTACAGATCACATTGACAAAGAGCAGTGGAGGAGAAAATGATCAGTAAAAAGGTAACGATCAAAAATCCGACGGGATTGCATTTGAGACCGGCAGGACTTTTCTGCAAGATGGCACTGGAATATGAAAGTAAGATCACTTTCCGATATCGCGAATCGGAAGGTAATGCGAAAAGTGTGCTAAGCGTGTTGGGGGCATGCATCAAGTCCGGTGATACCATTGAGATCGTGTGCGAGGGGAAAGATGAGAGCAAGGCACTTGACGCTATGGTAGAATTAGTGGAAAGTGGGATTGGAGAGTAAGAGATAAATGAAAAAAGAGGGATTTTATTCATCGGGAGAATTTGCCCGTATGGCACATGTCACCGTGCGTACCATCAGATATTATGACAGCCATGATATATTAAAACCGTCTTTTGTAAATGAATCAGGAGCTCGTTTTTATACAGATGAGGATTTCACAAGACTTCAGCAGATACTTCTGCTGAAGTTTTTGGGTTTTTCGTTGAATGATATCAAAAATATGACTATCGGAGATATGGATTATCATTTTTTGTCAGATTCGCTGGAAGTACAATTAAAACTGGTTCGTGATAAGATCGAACAATTGCAGCTGGTTGAAAAGGCAATTGAAGATACTTCCGGTGAGATCAGAGAGTATCATACGGTAAACTGGAACAAAATGCTGGAACTGATTCATCTTACAGGAATGGAAAATGCGGTAAAGAAGCAGTATCAAAATGCCACCAATATTGCTTCCCGAATCCGCCTGCACCGATTATATTCGGTAAATAAAGAGGGATGGTTCCCCTGGATCTATCGAAATCTTGAATTGAAAAATGGACTGAAGGTTTTAGAAATCGGTTGTGGAAACGGAATGCTCTGGAAAGAGAATATACAGAAAATACCAGACAGCATCAGCATAACACTTTCTGACCTGTCCGAGGGTATGTTAAGAGATGCCAGAAGAAACATCGGTCAAAAGGATAAGAGATTTGAATTTGAAATCCTAGATGCAGAAAAGATTCCCTTTATGGCAGAAACCTTTGATCTGGTGATTGCCAATCATATGCTGTTTTATTGTGAAGATCTGAGTCAGACCTGCAGGGAAGTGGCAAGAGTATTAAAGAAATTCGGAAGATTCATATGCAGTACCTATGGAAAAAAACATATGAAAGAAGTAAGTGAGCTGGCAAAAGGATTTGACAATCGGATTGTACTGTCAGCTGACAATCTGTATGAGAAATTTGGGAAAGAAAACGGAAAAGAAATCTTGAGACCATATTTTCATGAAATTTCGTGGCAGGAATATAAAGATAAGCTGGAAATTCAGGATGCAGAACCGTTGATCGCATATATCCTTTCCTGCCATGGCAATCAGAATCAATACATCTTGAGCAGATACCAGGAGTTCAGAGATTATGTAAAACAAAAAGCTGGCAAAGGATACGATGTGACAAAAGAAGCAGGCATTTTTGTCTGCAGGAAATAAACAGTGCAAAAATGTCTGCCTCTATCTTGAGAACAGGATAAATAATATTAGGATAAATCCGGTCAAGAGGCTAGACTTCTGAAATCAGGATCTCCAAAAAAGTATATGCTTTAATCTAGAGTCTTTAAGGATATCATAAAAAAATACTTGAAGGTAACGTAACGTCATCTTTTATAATAGTAATTGTAAATAATAGAACTAAATTGCTGCATACAGACAAGATCGTGTACAGAGAGGAGAATTTTAGATGAAAGGAATCATTCTTGCAGGTGGATCAGGAACAAGACTTTATCCATTAACTATGGTAACATCGAAACAGCTACTTCCGATTTATGACAAACCAATGATTTATTATCCAATGTCAGTGCTTATGAATGCGGGGATCAGAGATATTCTGATTATTTCGACACCTGCAGATACACCGAGATTTCAGGATCTGTTAGGAGATGGACACCAGTTTGGCGTAAATCTTCAGTATGCTGTACAGCCAAGTCCGGATGGACTGGCACAGGCATTTATCATAGGAGCAGACTTTATTGGTGATGAGCCGGTGGCAATGGTTTTAGGAGATAATATTTTTGCCGGACATGGCTTGAAGAAGAGATTAAAAGCCGCAGTAGAAAATGCAGAAACAGGAAAAGGGGCAACCGTTTTCGGATATTATGTAGATGATCCGGAACGTTTTGGAATTGTAGAGTTTGATAAGAATGGAAAAGCTGTCTCTATTGAAGAGAAGCCGGAACATCCAAAGAGTAATTATTGTGTAACAGGTCTTTATTTTTACGATAACCGTGTTGTTGAATACGCAAAGAACTTAAAACCAAGTGCAAGAGGAGAACTGGAAATCACAGATCTGAACCGCATTTATCTGGAAGATAACAGCTTGAATGTGGAACTTCTTGGACAGGGATTTACCTGGCTTGACACAGGAACCCATGAATCACTGGTAGATGCAACGAATTTTGTAAAGACAGTAGAGCAGCATCAGCATAGAAAAATTGCGTGTCTCGAGGAAATCGCATATCTGAACGGATGGATTTCAAAGGAAGAAGTTCTTGAAGTTTATGAAGTTTTAAAGAAAAATCAGTATGGACAGTACCTGAAAGATGTATTAGATGGAAAATATCAGGAACATTTGTATTAAGAAAGATGAGGAAATAAGAATGACGATAATTGTAACCGGAGGAGCCGGATTTATAGGAAGTAACTTTGTATTTCATATGCTGGAAAAATATCCTGACTATCGAATTGTATGCGTAGATAAGCTGACATATGCAGGAAACTTATCTACTTTGGCACCGGTCATGGATAATCCGAACTTCCGTTTCTGTAAGATTGATATCTGCGACAGAGAGGCAATCTATCAATTGTTTGAAGAAGAACATCCGGATATGGTTGTAAACTTCGCAGCAGAATCCCATGTAGACCGTTCTATTGAGAACCCGGAAGTATTCCTTGATACTAATATCAAAGGAACTGCTGTTATGATGGACGCCTGCCGTAAATATGGAATCCAGAGATATCATCAGGTAAGTACAGATGAAGTATATGGTGATCTTCCGCTGGACAGACCGGACCTTTTCTTTACAGAAGAAACACCGATCCACACAAGCTCTCCGTACAGCAGTTCCAAGGCAGGAGCAGACCTTCTGGTTCTTGCTTATCACAGAACCTATGGACTTCCTGTAACCATCAGCCGTTGCTCCAACAACTATGGCCCATATCATTTCCCGGAAAAACTGATTCCGTTGATGATCGCCAATGCATTAGCTGATAAGCCGCTTCCGGTTTATGGAGAAGGCTTAAATGTACGTGACTGGTTATATGTTGAGGATCATTGCCGTGCCATCGACCTTATTATTCATAAAGGACGTGTCGGAGAAGTGTACAATGTCGGCGGACATAATGAAATGAAGAATATCGATATCGTAAAGATCATCTGTAAAGAACTTGGAAAACCGGAAAGTCTGATCACACATGTAACCGACCGTAAAGGACATGATATGCGTTACGCCATCGATCCGACTAAGATCCACAATGAACTTGGATGGCTTCCGGAAACCAAATTTGAAGATGGAATCAAAAAGACCATTCAGTGGTACTTAGATAACAAGGAATGGTGGGAGACAATCATTTCCGGCGAATATCAGAATTACTATGAAAAAATGTATGGCAACAGATAAGAATAGTAGGAGCGATAGTCGAATGAAAGTATTTGTAACAGGTGTGGCAGGTCAGCTTGGCCATGATGTCATGAATGAATTGAAAAAAAGAGGCTATGAGGGCATCGGTTCTGATCTTGCACCGGAATATGCGGGAGTGCAGGACGGAAGTGCTGTTACCACAATGCCATATGTTCCTTTAGATATTACAGATAAAGAAGCAGTAGAAAAAGTTCTCACAGAATGCAGACCGGATGTTGTGATCCACTGTGCTGCATGGACTGCGGTAGATCTTGCAGAAGATGAGGATAAGATGGGAAAGGTTCGTGCTATCAATGCCGGAGGGACAGAAAATATTGCAAAGGTTTGCAAAAAGCTTGACTGCAAGATGGTTTACATTTCCACAGACTATGTATTTGACGGACAGGGAACAGAACCATGGCAGCCGGATTGCACTGCTTATAAGCCCCTGAATGTTTACGGACAGACAAAGCTGGAAGGTGAGCAGGCGGTCAGCAGCAATCTTGAACGCTACTTTATCGTTCGTATTGCATGGGTATTTGGAGTAAATGGAAAGAACTTTATTAAAACGATGCTGAATGTAGCGAAGACTCATGATACGCTGAAGGTTGTAAATGACCAGATCGGTACCCCGACATATACCTATGATCTGGCACGTTTGCTGGTGGATATGATCGAAACCGACAAATATGGTTATTATCATGTGACAAACGAAGGCGGCTATATCAGCTGGTATGATTTTACTAAGGAAATATTCCGACAGGCCGTAGAGATGGGAAGAACAGAATATGCCGAGGATGCTGTGAAAGTGCTTCCGGTTACAACGGAAGAATACGGAGTTTCCAAGGCAAAACGACCGTTCAACAGCAGATTAGATAAGAAGAAGCTGGTGGAAAATGGTTTTGTACCTCTCCCGACATGGCAGGATGCTTTGAAGAGATATTTGAAAGAAATTGAGTTCTAGGTAAGGAGCGGAAAAAATGGGACAGATTAAAGTAGAAAAAAATGCGGGTGGAATCGAAGGACTTTGCGTGATCGAACCAACCGTACACGGTGATGCGCGCGGATATTTTATGGAGACATACAATCAGAAAGATATGGAAGAAGCAGGACTTACAATGACCTTTGTACAGGATAATCAGTCTTCTTCTACCAAAGGAGTACTCAGAGGTCTGCATTTTCAGAAACAGTTTCCTCAGGGAAAACTGGTCCGTGTTGTAAAAGGAAGCGTTTTTGATGTCGCTGTGGACTTGAGAAGCGGATCCGAAACCTATGGGAAATGGTTTGGAGTAGAACTGACAGAAGAAAATAAAAAACAGTTCTATATTCCGGAAGGATTCGCTCACGGATTCCTGGTGTTATCTGACCTGGCAGAATTCTGCTACAAGTGTACAGATTTTTATCATCCGGGAGATGAAGGCGGACTTGCATGGAATGATCCGGAAATCGGCATCGAATGGCCGGAGCTGACGGGAGAATATCATGGTACAGCAAGCGGCGAAGGTTATGCATTGACAGATGGAACCAAACTGAATTTAAGTGAAAAAGATGTATTATGGAAAGGTTTGAAAGATACCTTCCGATTTGAATAACAGGAATACTTATCCTCGGCACGAGTTGTGCCGGGGATTTTCATTTTATGAGAAAAATCTTAAAAAAAAGGAAAAATGTTTTAATTGAACCTTGTATGTGTTATAATCAGAGGTAAATGTTAAAATTTTGCTATATACAAATGGAGGAATTATTATGAATAAAGCTACATTAGTTGTTATGGCAGCTGGGATTGGAAGCAGATTTGGCGGTGGCATTAAGCAGTTAGAGCCGGTAGGACCAAAGGGCGAGATCATTATGGACTATTCTATTTATGATGCAATACAGGCAGGTTTTGATAAAGTTGTTTTCGTTATCAGAAAAGACTTGGAGGAAGATTTCCGTAGAATTATCGGAGACCGTATCGAGAAAAAAATCAAAGTCGAGTATGCTTTCCAGGAGGTGGATGATATACCGGCAGAATATAAAGAAAAGTTTGCCGGAAGAACGAAACCTTGGGGAACCGGTCAGGCCATTTTATGCTGTAAGGATGTAGTAAAAGAACCATTCCTTGTAATAAATGCGGATGATTATTATGGAAAAGAAGCTTATGTAGAAGCTTTTCGTGAACTGACGAAGGAAGAAGAAAAGTCAGACAAGATGCAGATCAGCATGGTAGGCTTTGTTCTTAAGAATACATTGAGTGAGAATGGCGGTGTGACACGAGGAGTCTGCAAGGTGGATGAGAACCAGATGCTGACCAAGATCGTGGAAACCTCCAATATCGTGAAAACAGAAACAGGTGCCGCAGTTTTAGCTGATGGAAAGGAAGAAATCATTAATGCGGATACTCCGGTTTCTATGAATATGTGGGGACTTACACCAGAATTTTTTGGTATTTTAGAGAGTGGTTTTGCTGAATTCCTTGACAAACAAGAAGCAGGCAATCTGAAAGGAGAATATCTGCTTCCGACCATTATCGGAGATCTTCTGGAAAAAGATCAGGTTTCGGTAAAAGTGTTAAAATCCCATGACAAGTGGTTTGGGGTTACCTATAAAGAAGACAAAGACCTTGTCGTAAGAGAAGTAAAAGCTCTGATAGAAAAAGGGCTATATCCAGAGAATTAAGGAAGAGGAAAAGAATAAATGGGTGATGTATTATATATAGTAGTTCCTTGCTACAACGAAGAAGCGGTTCTTCCGGAAACGCAAAAAGAACTGGGCAATAAGCTGGAAACAATGATTACAGCTGGTGCTGTTTCCGAAAAGAGCAGAATTATTTTTGTAGACGACGGATCAAAAGACAAAACATGGGAACTCATCGAAAAATATCACAGTGAGAATCCGAGAATTGGCGGTGTCAAGCTGGCACACAACAGAGGTCATCAGTTCGCAGTTCTGGCCGGTCTTATGACAGTAAAAGATCTGTGTGATATGGCGATTACCATGGATGCGGATCTACAGGATGACATCGATGTAGTAGACAAATTTGTTGAAAAATACAAAGAAGGTTGTGAAGTTGTATATGGAGTCAGAAATTCCCGTGCAACGGATACGTTCTTCAAAAAAACGACTGCAGAAGGATTTTACAAGATCATGCAGGCGATGGGAGTAGACATCGTATTTAACCATGCAGACTATCGACTGATGAGTAAAACCGTATTAGATGCCTTATCTGAATATAAAGAAGTAAATCTGTTTCTGCGTGGAATCGTTCCACTGATCGGATACAAAAGCGATACCGTAGAATATGCAAGAAAAGAACGTTTTGCCGGAGAATCCAAATATCCGCTGAAAAAAATGCTTGCCTTTGCTATTGATGGAATTACTTCATTCAGTATTAAACCAATCCGTCTGATCACAACTCTCGGTGTAGGAGCCTTATGCGCCAGTGCGCTGATGATCATCTGGTTTATTATCGGAGCAGTCAGAGGAAACACAGTTTCGGGCTGGGCAACCATCGTTATTTCCATCTGGCTTTTTGGAGGACTCATCTTATTAGGTCTGGGCGTTGTCGGAGAGTATATTGGAAAGATTTATATGGAAGCAAAAGGAAGACCACGCTTCAGAGTAGAAAAATTCTTAGGGTAGAAGTAGAATGCGGAAATTAAAAGAATTATGGGATAAAATCGGAGTCCAGTTTATTAAATTTGGCATGGTAGGAGTAAGTAATACGGTTGTTTCACTGGCAACTTATTATTTGTTTACATTTTTTGGTGTGCATTATCTCATCGCGAATGCACTTGGATTTGTGACAGGAACGCTGAATGCATATTATTGGAACAGCAAATTCGTATTTAAAGAAGAAGCAAAAGAGAGTGGCAATAAAAAAGAATCCCTGGTAAAAACCTATATTTCTTATGGATTCAGCTTCATCCTCAGTACTCTTTTACTTTATTTACAGGTAAACATCCTGGGAATATCACAGGCTGTGGCACCGATTATCAATATTATGATCACAACGCCGATTAATTTTTTGATGAATAAATTTTGGACATTTGCTAAGAAGGGATAAATGGAATGGAATATCAAAATACAGATCACACATTTGCAGTGTGTGCATACAAGGAATCGCCGTACCTGGAAAGCTGCATCAAATCGCTTGTAAACCAGAAGGTAAAAAGTAATATTATCGTTTGTACGTCGACACCTTGTGAGTTTATCGAGAATATGGCAAAAAAATATGACATTCCCTATTATGTAAGGGAAGGAAAGAGCGATATTTGTGATGACTGGAATTTTTCTGTTGCATGTACAAAAACGAATTATGTGACAGTTGCGCATCAGGATGATGTGTATAATGAACATTATGTGGAAGAACTTTTGAAACATATTCCGGATGAAAAGATGTCGATCTTTATCGCAGATTATCTGCCTCTGAAAGGCGGAAAAGCCGGAAAACGAGATATAAACAGTAAGCTTCGGAAGTTTTTGAGACAGCCTATGAGATGTAAAAAACTTGCTGCCTCAAAATGGTGGAGAAGAAGGATTCTATCTCTGGGAAACAGCATCTGCTGTCCGGGAGTTACCTATAATAAAAGTGTGGTAGGACTTCCAATCTTTACTTCCAAGATGAAGTTCTGTATTGACTGGGATACTTTTTTGAAATGTGCAGAGATTAAAAATTCACATTTTGCTTATTGCGATACACCTATCATTTATTATCGAATTCATGATGGGGCAACAAGCAAGGAATTTATCGTCGATCACAGAAGAATCAAAGAAGATACCGATATGTTTAATAAATTCTGGCCTTCTTTTTTAACAAAGATCATTATGGTTTTTTACAAAAGGGCTTATGATACTTACAATTAGGAACAGACAGTTTAGAATGACGGAGTAAGTAAATGAAAATAAATAGAATATTTGTAGTGCTGATGGCAGTAATTTTTATAGGAAGTCAGCCAATGGCAGTTCTGGCAGAAGATGTGTCAAATGAAATAGAAGATGTATCAAACGAAACAGAAGAGCTGCTAAATGAAACGGAAGATGTAGCAAATGAAACAGAGAATGTATCAGATGAAGCAGAAACTGTTTCAGACGAAACAGCAGAGAGTGCAGGACTGAGGGATCAGAGCGGATTTGTGGAGAACAGTTTCCGATATTCCAACGGACAGCCGATCCAAAAGAGGTCAGCCAGTGCATATGCCATCAGTGATACATCGAATGCCTATAAAAAAATCAACGGCGTTTGCTATAATTCACAGGGAGAACCGGTTGAGGGGGCAATCGGAAAGGTCATCGACGTGAGTGAACACAACCAGGATATTGACTGGGAAAAAGTAAAGAACTCAGATATCGATTTTGCAATTCTCCGTGTTGGATATGGAAATGATGTTTCTTATCAAGATGATAAAAAATGGCAGTATAACGTATCTGAGTGTACAAGATTAGGAATTCCTTTCGGAGTTTATATCTATTCTTACGCTGAGAATACAACGGAAGCCGAAAGTGAAGCGGATCACGTACTGCGACTGATCAAGGGATACAATCTGGCATATCCGGTGTATTATGATCTGGAGGATAACAGCCAGGTCAGCCTTGGAAATGCCACGATCCAGAAGTTTGCTGAAACCTTTTGCAATAAGATCAGCAATGCAGGATATCAGGTGGGTGTGTATGCGAATCTGAATTGGTGGAACAATTATCTGACAGGCAGTGTCTATAACAACTGGCATCGCTGGGTGGCACAGTATAATTATCAATGTGATTATAACGGGAATTATGATATGTGGCAGTGCACCAGCAAGGCACAGGTGGATGGAATCAGTACAGATGTGGATGTCAGCTTTTACTATGGCAATCTGTTAAGTGATGCAGATGTGAATACACCGGTTGTAGAAGTAGGTGATACCGACCTTATCAGCTATTGTGCAAATATTCAAAATGATGGCTGGACAGACTGGAAGAAAAACGGGCATACCCTTGGAACAATCGGAAAGAGCCTGCGTCTGGAGGCACTGAAAATCCAGACAAACAGCGAAAATCTAGGAGTAAG
Organism: Coprococcus sp. RTP21204st1_G4_RTP21204_210225; assembly: GCF_040915385.1. NCBI lineage: Bacteria > Bacillati > Bacillota > Clostridia > Lachnospirales > Lachnospiraceae > Coprococcus > Coprococcus sp. RTP21204st1_G4_RTP21204_210225. The sequence goes on from NZ_JBCPDP010000007.1 coordinate 117,055, forward strand.
TTATACCGGACTTGTGGCTGGGTATGGATGGACTGATGAAGTTCAAACCGGCGCAATGCTTGGCACAGAAGGCCAGAGCAGAGCTCTGGAGGCTATTAAACTTAATCTGACCGGAGATGATGCAGAGAATTACGATATTTATTACCGGGTACATAGCAGTAATTTTGGCTGGCTTGGCTGGGCGAAAAATGGAGAGAAAGCCGGAACAGAAGAGTATGGCTATGCGATAGAGGCAGTACAGATTGCTGTTTTGCCAAAGGGAAGCGCTGCTCCTGGAGAAACGGCAGATGCGTATCATTTTAACGAAGAGTGGAATAAACCGTCAGTTAAATATACCGCCCATGTGCAAAATGTCGGTTGGCAGCCGACTTGCTGCAATCAGGAAACAGCAGGAACGATCGGGAAAAACCAGCGTCTGGAAGCTTTGCAAATAAGTTTGTCTGGTCGTGGATTTTCAGGAGACATTCATTATAGTACCCATGTGGAAGATATTGGATGGCAATTAGAAGTTTCAAATGGAGAAATGGCAGGGACAATCGGACAGAATAAGAGGATTGAAGCAATAAAAATCTGGCTGACCGGTGAGATAGAAAAGGAATATGATGTGTATTACCGCGTCCATGTCCAGAACTTTGGCTGGCTTGACTGGGCGAAGAATGGAGAAATTGCAGGAACGGTTAACTATGGTTATCGGATGGAAGCAATAAAGATTGCTCTGGTTCGTAAAGACGGAGAAGGGCTGACACCGGTAGGAACTTCCTCAAAAACCTTTGATACCCAGGCTGTTTACAGTGCCCATGTTCAAAATATTGGCTGGCAGGATGAGGTCTATAATGGAGAGACGATCGGAACCGTTGGTCAGGGACTCCGCATGGAGGCTTTGAAACTGGATTTATATAAGCCATTGTATTCGGGAGAGGTTACCTATAGCGCCCATGTTCAGAATATTGGCTGGCAGGACTGGAAAAAAGATGGCGAGATATCCGGTACAGTCGGAGAAAAACTCCAAATGGAAGCGGTTAAGATAAAACTGACCGGTGAGATGGCGGATCATTACGATATTTATTATCGTGCACAGGTTGAAGAACTTGGCTGGCTGGATTGGGTAAAAGATGGAAAAGAAGCCGGGACTACAGGCAAGGGATACAGACTGGAATCCTTGGAGATTAAACTTGTGCCGAAGACAGAAGGATAAAAAGAAGCATAAGGAATAGAAGAGACGCTGAAGTGATTTGCCATGAACTTCAGCGTTTCTCTGCCTTGAAAGTTATAAAAATGTTGCTACTCTAAGAATGTGGGTGCTATACTAAGACTGAAACAGTGGGGGATCTGATGAATAAGTAAGGAGAATACTATGGGAAAGAAAGCAAAGCAAATGGCTGCACTTTTTATGGCAGGTGCTGTGATAACAGGAATGACAGAAATGCCGCTTCGTGTATATGCCGAAGAAGAACCTCAGAAAGTCGAAGAAAAGCTGATAGAAACAGACGAATATGGAAACGTGTATGAAATAGAACCGGAAATAGGATTAGTTGAAGAAGACAAAAGTATTCGAATGGCAAGATCTTCTTCTGCCCAAATCGTCAATTTTAATACAAAAGGTGCTGTGGTTACAGAATACACAGAAGCAGAAACCGGCGCCCAGGGATATACCTGCGGTGCGTACGGTGCGGACGCTGCTTATCTTGGAACCAGCGATGGAAAAGTGCGGTTTATGCTTTCAGGCGTGATCGGAGAAATCGATCCGGATGAAGTACAGGTCGTAGATATTTCCCAGGTTGAATCCCTTAGTTGTTATCAGGTCTCATCCGGAAGACTCTATCATAATATCGTTGGAAACGTAACGAATAATGATTACAATGCCTGCCTGGACAATGGACCGGCACCGGAGTATCTTGCAGAGGGCACTGATTATTATAGTTATGACGGACATTATTTTTACACCTACGATAATTTTGAAAATATGCTGGAAGATTATCAAAACGGTGACCGTTCACATTCTGTGAATCCGTCTGCTCCATATTATAATTATTTTCAGTATCTGCCGCTTCGCAGTCAGAGCAATTATAGTGCAGATGAATTGAATTCTATCATCAATGCAAAGACTGATTCGGACTCTAAAATGTGGGATAGCGGTGCACAGTTTGTGAAAAATCAGGATACATACGGTGTAAATGCCCTGATGATGGCAGGAACAGCAGCCCTTGAGAGCGGATGGGGAAAGAGTAGTATTGCAAAGGAAAAGAATAATCTTTTCGGTTTAAATGCTGTAGATACCTCTCCTGGAGAGAGTGCCAATAGTTACAAGGATGTCTCTACCTGTCTCAAGGATTTTGCGGAAACTTATATGTCGAAGCAATATTTAAGACCGGGATGTGGAACCTATAAAGGAGCCTATCTGGGTAATAAAGGAAGTGGAATTAACGTCCACTATGCATCCGATCCGTTTTGGGGTGAGAAGATCGCCAATTTGATGTGGAGCCTCGACAGGACAAATGGATCAAAGGATTATGGAAAATATTCCATTGGAATAAAGGATTTGATAAACAGTGAACATACCACGCTGAATGTCAGAAAAGAAAGCAATACTTCTTCTGATGTGCTGTATAAGACAGCTGCTCAGTCACAGTATGCATTTTTACTTTTGGATAATGGTGAAGCAGCGAATGGATTTTACCGGGTTCAGAGCGATGGTGTCCTTACAGAGGGAAGAAACGGAGTAGACAGCAGTACCGGTAACTATAATTTTCAGGATATGTATGGATATGCCAGTACAGATTACATTTCACTTATTCAGAAAGGAAATGGATCTTCTTCAAATGTGAAGCCGCCTGAAAATAACAAGCCGGATACAGGGGAAGAGGTAGAGCCGGTAGCAGTACCGGATGAAGTGAAGGATGCCTTATCTGTTTCGGCACACGTAACAAATCTTGGATGGTTAGATGAAACCGGAAATGGTGAAAAGGCAGGTACTGTAGGCCTTGGATACGCAATGCAGGCCATGAAAATGCAGATATCAGGAATTGATGGTCTGGGTATCGAATATCGTGCCCATGTGGCGGATGATGGCTGGCAGGATTATGTTGCAGACGGTGAACAGGCAGGAACAACCGGGCAGAGCAAAGCAATACAGGCAGTTCAGATTCGTTTGACAGGCGAAAAGAAAGACGAATATCAGATTCTATATCGTGCCCATGTGGCAAATGATGGATGGCAGAATTATGTCACAACAGATGAGATTGCAGGAACAACCGGAGAATCGAAGGATTTACAGGCAATCCAGATCGTATTGCTGAAAAAAGAAAAGGATGTAGATGTTGAGAATAAAGACCTCCTTTCTTACAGTACTTTTGTGCAGGATCTTGGCTGGACCGGTCAGGTGAAAAATGGAGAACAAAGTGGTACAGTAGGTTTGTCGAAAGCAATCCAAAGTATAAAGATTAATGCAAATCTTGCAGACCTAAATGTGGAATATTCAACTTATGTGCCAAATGCAGGATGGCAGGAATATGCTGCAGATGGAAAGGAATCGACAGCAAATGACGATCCAAAAAGAACCGAAGCTATAAAAATCAGATTAAAAGGAACGCAGGCAGAGAATTACGATATTTACTATCGTGTTTATACAAGCAATTATGGCTGGCTTGGCTGGGCAAAGAATGATGAGGAGTCAGGAACTAAAGGTTATGACTGCCAGGCAGAAGCCATTCAGATCGTTGCAGGCAAAAAAGGAATGGATGCTCCCGGAAGTACGGAAAACGCATTTGTGGAGAAGGATCCGACCGTTTCTTATGCTGCGTATGTCAATGGTGAAGGATGGATGAGTCCGGTTGAAAATGGAGAAACCAGTGGTACAACAGGAAAGTCCTTGGCTTTAGGTGGAATCAAAGTTAATTTGCCTGATAAAGGTTACGCAGGAACCATTCAATATATGTCACATATACAGGATATTGGTTGGGACAGCTGGAAAGAGGAAGGTGAAGTAAGCGGCACTGCAAATGGCCAGAAGAGGCTAGAAGCTGTAAAAATCAGACTGACAGAAGAAATGGAAGAAAGATATGATATCTATTACCGTGTCCATGCGCAGAATTTCGGCTGGATGGGATGGGCCAAGAATGGAGAGGCTGCCGGAACCGAAGGCTATGGTTACCGTGTAGAAGCCATTCAGATTAAAATTGTAAAAAAAGGTGCACAGGCTCCGGGAACAACGGAACAGTGCTTCAGTAAAAAATGGACCTCCATCGTCTATTCTGCTCATGTACAGGATATTGGCTGGCAGAATAATGTAAAAGACGGGGCTCTTGCCGGAACTACCGGGGAAAGTAAACGAGTAGAAGCAATCAAAATATCCCTGTCAGGTCAAAAAGCAGAGGGAAGTGTGGAATATAGTGCCCATGTACAGGATATCGGCTGGCAAAAGTCTGTAAAAGACGGAGCCCTTGCCGGAACCACCGGAAAAGGAAAACGAGTAGAAGCGATCAAGATTAATCTTACCGGAACGCTTTCTGAATCATGTGATGTGTATTACCGTGTCCACGCACAGGATTATGGCTGGCTCGGATGGACAAAAAATGGTAATCCTGCAGGTACAGAAGGACTTTCAAAAAGAATAGAAGCAATCGAGATCAAAGTTGTTACAAAGGGAGATACTGCTCCGGAAATGGGCAAAGAAGCATTTGTCAAAAAATAAAAATACAGGCATCAATGGAAAGGTAGGAATATGAAAAAGTTTTTGAGAGATAAGAGCAGTCATATTATATTCATATGTGTTCTGCTTATACAGATCATTTTTATGATTTTTTATTGTGATATGAAAAAAGGATATTTTGTGGATGAGTTATGGTCCTATGGACTTTCTAACAGTTATTACCACGCACAGATCTGGGAAGATGGAGCATTAGATAATCCGGAAATCAGTCCGGATATGTTTAAGGAATATATGACAGTCAATGAGGGAGAAGCCTTCAAATTTGGATCTGTTATCTATAATCAGACCCATGATTCCCATCCACCTCTTTTTTATATGGTTTTGCATGCAATCAGTTCATGCTTTCCGGGACAATTCAGTAAATGGTTTGGTCTCATTCCTAACTTGTTGTATTATGCAGTAACAATTATATTTTTGTATAAAATAGGAAAATTAATCAAAAAAGATAAATATTTTGCTTTCTTTCCGGTTTTGTTTTTTGGATTTAGTATTGCAGCGGTAAATATGGTGACATATATTCGAATGTATATGTTATTAACCATGTGGTGTACCATTTTCGCATATGAACATTTGGAAATGATGGCATCAAGAAAAATCAAAATGAAAAATTTGATCAGTATTTTGCTTGCTACTTTTGGCGGTGTATTTACACATTACTATTTTGTGATTTTTGCATTTCCTATGGTGATCTTTCAGATGATCTGGATGATCATGCGAAAAGACTTTAAAATGACCGGAAAATATGTAGTGAGCGGAGGCGTTGGCGGAGTTTGTGCTGTTGCGTTATACCCTGCAATTCTTAAGAATCTGACAGGTACAGGAGTGAGCCATAGCCAGAAAACACTTCAGAATATGCATAATTTTTCAGATTGGACGTCACGAATCAGAAAATTCTGGGTTATAGTCAGTGAAGAGATGTTCGGCGGTGTCTTCATGCTGCTCCTGATTGTCTGCTGCCTTGGAATTCTTGCATATCTTATCACACAGGTTTTGTGGGAAATGAAGCTGCAATATCATGCAGATCACTATGAAATTGCAGTGAATAATAAAGAACACACAAAAACTGTTTATGTAAAAGTAAAAAGAGAAACATATTTGATCTGTGATATAATACTTACTTGTGCTTTTGTATTTGTTATTTCAGCAAAAATCTCGCCATGGCAGGTGAACAGGTATATCATGAATTTGTTTCCTTTTCTGTCTCTGCTGTTTTGCTACCTGCTTTATTTTATCTATAAGTTATGGATAAAAAATAAAGCAAAGATTCAGATTGCAATGGTTATTTCAATGATGCTGATAGGAGGCTTGACGTATTATGTAAATGATCCTTGTTATTTATATCCGGAAGGAGAAAATAATATTGCAATCAGTAAAGAATATGCAGATACAACATGCTTGTATGTTTATACAACGTCTTATATAATGATTAACGAAGGGTTAGAATTACAGAATTACCAACGTTTATATCAAATGTATTACAAAGATCTGGATATAAAAGTACCGGACGTTTCAATAGAAAATTCCAAATTAGTTGTATATTTGGATCGAATACTTGATAAAAAATATGATGATCTCGGTGAAAAGGTAACCATGGATCCTGAAAAATGCTTAGAAAAGATACAGAAATTAACCGGACTTAAAAATTCAAAGGAATTGTATCAGGATGAAAAGGCATATGTATATGAGTTATATAACTAAGCGGAGATTGGTTAGAGAACGGTAATATTTTGTGACAGTATTATGTTGTACAAATGGAGGTCGCTTATGAAAAAAACATGGGGATTGCAAAATTCCAGAAGTCGGATGATCGCACTGTTTATTGTAGATATCTTAAGTGTGATCCTGGATTCTTATCTGGCAATTATTTTGCGTTTTAAATTGGATAATATCTGGGTACCGGCAGAGTATATGTACAGTGTCGAGAGCTATATGGTCATCAATGTTATCACAACAGTAGTCATTTTTTTAGTACTTAATCTGTATAACAGGGTATGGTCTTATGCCAGCATAAATGAGATGCTTGCCATTCTTGGTGCAACAATGCTGTCAACGGTCTTTCAGGCTTTCGGTTTCAGTTTGTTGTATCTGCAGGTTCCGAGAAGTTATTATTTCTTCTATTTTATTTTGTTAAGTATCACAACGATCATCACTCGATTTTCTTATCGCATTTTGCATACCATGGAAAATGGATTGAAGAAATCAACCAGGCATAGCCGTAACACCATTGTGATCGGTGCCGGCGAAGCCGGAAATATGATCATCAAAGAATTAAAAAGCAGTAAATACCTGAATCAGAAGGTTGTCTGCGTGATTGATGATAATCCTTCCAAAAAAGGAAAATACATTCATGGAATCCGCATTGTCGGAGGAAGAGATAAGATTCAGGAAGCAGCAAAGAAGTATGATGCAGAAGAAATTATCCTTGCAATTCCTTCGGCAGGAACAAAAAATACCAGAGATATCTTAAGAATCTGTAATCTTACAGATTGTAAACTTAAGATATTACCGGGAATGTATCAGCTGATCAATGACGATGTAGGAGTGTCAAACCTGCGGGAAGTATCCATCGAAGATCTTCTCGGAAGAGATACTATTGAAATTGATATGGAAAGCGTTGGGCAGTATGTGAGAAATAAAAGAGTATTGGTTACGGGAGGCGGCGGCTCCATCGGAAGTGAATTATGCCGTCAGATCGCTTCCCACAATCCAAAGCTTCTTATCATTTTTGATATCTATGAGAACAATGCCTATGACATTCAGCAGGAGCTGGTTCGTAAGTATCCAAATCTGAAGTTGGAAGTACTGATAGGTTCTGTTCGAAATACAAGTCGAATTGAAAGCGTCATGGAGCATTATCGACCGGATGTTGTTTTTCATGCGGCAGCCCATAAACACGTGCCACTTATGGAAGACAGCCCGAATGAAGCCATTAAAAACAATGTGTTTGGTACTTATAAGACAGCAAGAGCTGCGGACAAGTACGGGGTAAAGAAATTTGTACTGATCTCTACGGATAAAGCAGTAAACCCTACCAATATCATGGGTGCATCGAAACGTATGTGTGAAATGATCGTACAGACCTTCAGCAAATATTCCAGAACAGAATACGTGATCGTACGATTCGGGAATGTGTTAGGAAGTAATGGAAGCGTTATTCCGCTGTTTAAAAAACAGATGGAGGCAGGAGGTCCTGTGACAGTTACGCATCCGGATATTATCCGTTATTTTATGACGATACCGGAAGCAGTTTCACTGGTACTTCAGGCGGGAGCTTATGCCCATGGCGGAGAAATCTTTGTGCTGGATATGGGAGAGCCTGTGAAGATTGCTGATCTGGCAAAGAATCTGATCCGACTTTCCGGATATACACTTGGTGTGAATATGGAGATCAAGTATACCGGTCTTAGACCGGGGGAAAAGCTGTATGAGGAATTGCTGACAAAAGAAGAGGGACTACAGAAAACAGCGAACAACCTGATTTTTATCGGCAAACCTCTTGAGTTCGATGAAGTACATTTCCTCAGCCAGCTGCGAGAGCTGGAAAAGGCAGCAATGGAAGAAAGTCCGGATATTAAAGAAAAAGTTGCAGATATGATTTCTACTTATCATATCAGACCGGAAGATAAAAAAAGAGACAGTGAGGCTTTTCAGAAACTGGTCAGTTTAGGGAGGATCAGTCATGAAGGACCCATTGTAGATGAAAAACACAGTGGTATATAAAGTGGGCAGATTTGACAAAGATGCGAGTATTTGATATAATCTTTCCATCTAAAGAAAAGTGTAGTATAATATTCTAGTAATCAGAATAAAAGTTGGTGATTCAGATAGAACTAAATATCTGTAAAACCAACTTTTTTTGAGAAAAATAGTATTAAATCAGGTTAGGAGAACAATGGACGAGAAAATATTAACAGTAACTGTCCCAAGTTACAATGTGCAGGCATATCTGGAAGACTGTCTGGAATCCTTTGTGAATTCTGAAGTCATGGATGATATTGAAGTTTTGATCGTGAATGATGGTTCCAGCGATGATACTGCAACAATTGCGGAAAGATATGTTTCAAAGTATGAAAATACGTTCCGGTTGATCAATAAAGAAAACGGCGGACATGGTTCCACCATCAACACGGGAGCTCGTGAGGCAAGAGGAAAATATTTTAAAGTTGTTGATGGAGATGACTGGGTAGACACCAGAAGCTTCATCCGACTGGTGAAACTTTTAAAAGAAATTGATGCTGATATCGTTGCATCGAATTATACCTGGATCAACCATACGACACGGCTGCCGGAAAAGAGGCAGGAATATCCGTTTGAAAAAATCGAGTATAACAAGCTCTACCAGTTTGAGGAGATTGTTGGTAAGACCATCATAGATATGCATGCCACGACTGTGAAGACGGAGCTTTTCAGGAAAGCAAATGAACAGATTGATGAACACACTTTTTATGTAGATGTAGAGTTTATTGCATTTCCGATTCCTTACGTGAAGACAGTATATTTTATGGAAGACCCTGTTTACCAATATCGTCTGGGACTTCCGGGACAAAGTATGTCCATTGAAAAGATGCAGAAGAATCTGAAGAATCATCTGCGGGTTCTTATGCGGCTCAATCAGTACTGCAAAAAAGTCGAGAAGACGGCTCCAAAGGCAAATCTGGAGTATATCAGGGAATTGACAGCAACAATCCTTACCAGTCAGATGAAAATTTATATCAGCTTTCCTCTGAAGAATGGTATGCGAAAAGAAGCAATGAAATTAGATGCATATTTTTATCATAAGAACAGAGAAGTGTATGACAGAGTAAAGAATCCGGCAGTGTTGTTTTTACGGAAAACAAGATATGCTGCATTCCCGTTAGCTGTACTTGCATTTAAAGGCCGAAGAGATTCATATTAAATTGGAGAAGAATAATGAGCGTAACAAGAGATAGGATAAATACATTTTTTAGATATAAAGATTTATTAAGAGAACTGGTAGTCAGAGACGTGAAATTAAAATACAGAAGAAGTTTTCTGGGATATGTGTGGAGTATTTTGAATCCGCTGCTGATCATGCTTGTAATGACACTGGTATTTTCCCAAATGTTCCAGCGCGGAATCGAAAACTTTCCGGTTTACCTGCTGACAGGTCAGGCATTATTTGATTTTATGAATAATGCAACCCATATGTCTATGTATTCTGTGTTGGATAATGGAGCTTTGATCAAGAAAATATATGTACCTAAATATATTTTTACCTTATCAAAAGTAACAAGTTCCCTGATCGACCTTATTTTTTCAATGGGAGCATTGATTCTGGTCATGCTGATCACCAGAGCACCGTTTTCACCATATATCCTGCTTTTTCCATTGGTAGTGATTCCGCTGTATATCTTTGTATGCGGATTGGGCTTTTTCCTTTCTGCTGCGAATGTTTTCTTTCGAGATATTCAGTATATCTACAATGCCATCACAGTAGCATGGATGTATGTAACTCCAATGTTTTACCCGATCGAGCTGCTTCCGGACTGGCTCAGAAAGCTGGTAGAATACTGTAATCCAATGTTTTATTATATCCAGTTCTTCAGAGATCTTGTTTTATACAGACATTTTACAACTCCAAGAATCTTTATTGGTTGCTGGGTAATGGCTTTTATCATGCTGTCAATTGGACTTGGTGTATTTAAGAAAACACAGGATAACTTCATTTTATATATCTAGGAGAAGGGCGAATGAACGAAGAATATATTGTTGATGTTGATAACCTGACGATTCGGTTCAACATGGCATCTGAAAAGGTAGATAACCTGAAAGAATATGTGATCAAACTGATCAAACACGAATTGATGTTCCAGGAATTTCTTGCGTTAAAAGATGTCAATTTAAAAGTAAAAAGAGGAGAGGCGTGGGGACTGATCGGAACAAACGGATCCGGAAAGTCAACGCTTTTAAAAGCCTGCTGTGGAATTTTAAAACCATACAAAGGTTCAGTTACTACAAAAGGGACCATTGCACCGTTGATTGAATTGGGTGCCGGGTTTGATATGAATATGACGGCTAGAGAAAATGTGTTTTTGAATGGAACTGTACTTGGACATTCAAGAAAATTTATGGAAGAGCATTTTGATGAAATTATTGAATTCGCAGAATTGCAGGATTTCTTGGATGTTCCGATTAAGAATTTTTCCTCTGGTATGCAGGCAAGACTTGGATTTGCAATAGCTACCATGGTGAGACCGGATATTCTCGTGGTTGATGAAATATTATCCGTTGGTGATTACCAGTTCCAGCAGAAATGTTATGAGAGAATGGGGCAGATGTTGAGTGGAGGAACAACTCTGTTATATGTTTCTCATGATATAAATTCTGTCAGACAGTTATGTGATCATGCTATTTGGATTGACAAAGGAAATGTTCGAATGAGTGGTCTGGTAGAAGAAGTAACAACTGAATATATGCATATGAATCAGTAAGTGGTGAAAAGCATGATATTACAAAAAATTGTATGGAATCAACAGTCTGTTGAGGAACCAGAATTATACTATAAATTAAAAAACGGAATTAAGTCAGAGAGTGGAATATTGCTTAATGCAGGTGGTGAAGCAGATTTCTTGACATATATGAATATTTTTTCTGCTGAAAAATGGAGAAAGTATACAGGTATTCAATCGGTTTGTGTGTCTGTTAATTTTAAAGGAAAAATAAAGGTTGTCATATATGCCTTATCCTGCAAGAATAAAAAAGTATGTTCGAAGATAATTATGCAATTTCCAATGGAAAGCAAAGGCGAAGATTCCGTGAATACTCCAATATTTGCTTTACCGGAGAGTGGAGTAGTAGGTGTATCCATAATCGCTGAGGAGGATACAGCCCTCTATGCAGCAAGTTATATGACTGATGAAGAGAGGGAAAAGAAGGAAGTTAAGATAGGAATAGGCATTTGTACTTTCAAACGTGAGAAGTATGTTGAGCGAAATATGAAAGTATTAAAAGAAAATCTGCTTAACAATGAGAATGCCTTATCTTATGGACATTTGTCGGTATGCATATCCGATAATGGCGGTACATTAGTAAGAGAAAAAATCGAGGATGAACATATTCGCATTGTTAAGAATAAAAACCTTGGTGGAGTGGGTGGATTTACCAGAACGATGTTCGAACATATGCGAGATGATAGTATTACACATGTTTTATTGATGGATGACGATGCTGTGATTTCTCCTGAAGCGATAGAACGAACTTATACATTATTGACCCTGCTTAAAGAGAAATACAGAATGGCAGTAATCGGAGGCTCATTATTAAGAGAAGATTTGCCAACTCTGCAGTATGAATGTGGTGCCTGCTGGAATGATGGTGATATTGTTGCGAATAACCATAATTTTGACATGACACAATTAAAAAATGTCGTGATAAATGAACAGATTCAAAAAGCAGAGTATACAGGCTGGTGGTATTCGTGTATTCCGGTTCCGTTTATTAAGGAAATGCATTATCCTTTGCCGTTTTTTATCCATAGAGATGATATAGAATATGGATTGAGGGCAAATGGGCAGTTTATTTTCTTAAATGGAATAACGATCTGGCATGAAGCTTTTGAAAATAAATTACCTGGTTTCCTGGAGTATTATGATGTCAGAAATCTGGCAATTACGAATGCAATCCATAATCCGCAGTTTGCTGCAAAGGATTTCAAAAAGATGCTTTTTGTGCAGGTCAGCAGTAATATCGGAAAATACAGATATAAATATGTGGATCTGAATTTGAAAGGTGCGGTTGATTTTTTAAGAGGTTTTAAGTGGTTTTATAATGCGGATACCTTAGGTGTGCATGATGGATTAAAAAAATATAATTATCAGTCTATGCCGGCAGAAGAATTTATAGGACATAATGGAATCAAGCCGGAAGATCTGGATCCATGTGGTAGACCGGAGGCTGAACCACCGTGTAAATTAAAGCGAATATTGATCATGTTGTCAATGAATGGTCATTTTCTGCCTGCATATAAAAACAGAGCGACAAAAGTAGCCAGACCAAATCCGAATATTTATGACTTGTTCCGCTGCAATGAGGTTGTGTATGCTGATGCAGCAGGAAATGCAATTTGTGTGAAGCGGAGCAGGATAGAACTACTAAAAGCATATATAAAAATGTTGAAAGTATTTCGATTAATAGATTTGCATTATGACAAGGTTTGTGAAGAATATAGAAAAAATCATTCGAAACTTGAAAGCAAGGATTTTTGGAGCAGTTATTTAGAGTTAAAAGAAGTACAAAATAAGGAGATGTAAACAATGGAGTTAAAATTGCAAAGTATTCTATTTCCAGATAAAGAAGAATATACAGATAATGCCGATCTTTTTTATAAGGGTGGATTAGGAATCCGTGATGCTGAAGAAAAATGTTTTGTATTTTCAAAATATAGTACATGTGATTTTGGGGCATATTTAAATGCCTTTTCTATGAAAAAATGGAAAAAACACACAAAAATCGGCAAAACGATGTTGAAGCTTGAAATTAAAGGTGACTTTGAGCTGGTTCTGTCCGGATATCATAGAATTGAGAATTCAGCAAAAAGAAATGTTTTGTTAAAGAAAGAATACCATTGCGATCAAAAAGCAGAAATTATTGTTGAGATTCCATCAAATAAGGACACATTGATTGCATTTGAACTCCGCATGTATTCAGAGTGCTGTGTATATGGTGGTGGTTATTATGCTGAGGTAAATGAAAGTGATTTCAATGAAGTGAGACTTTCAATCGCAACGACAACATTTAAAAAAGAAGACTTTATTCGTAAAAATGTTAAAATGATCAAGGATGAAATTTTAACTCAGGATGATATCATTGGAAAAAATGTTTATCTTCACATCGTTGATAATGATGAGGGTCGAGTATTGTCGGCGGAAGAATTTGAAGGTCCGCATATTTATTATCACAGAAATAAAAATGTAGGCGGTTCAGGTGGATTTACACGAGGAATGATCGAATCTATTCGCCAGAAACCAAAGGCGACTCATGTATTATTGATGGATGATGATGTTGTTGTTTTATCAGAAAGTATAAAAAGAACATATTTATTATTGTTACTGGCAAAAGAAAAATATAAAGATTATATTATCAGTGGTGCCATGCTTTGTTATGAAGAGATGGATGTTTTCCATGAAGATGTGGGATTTTTAGGAGCAGATGGAGGACAGAATTCTTCAAAAGGTCATGGAAAAATTGTAGAGATGGCTGAAATGCTTCAAAAAGAGGAAGCAAAAACGAAAAAGGCTGATTCCTATGCTGGCTGGTGGTATTGTTGTGTACCGGTAACAATGATCGAGAAAAACGGATTTGCATTACCATTGTTTATCCGTGTTGATGATACGGAATTCAGTTTCCGTAATAATGCTAAATTTATTACCATGAACGGTATTTGCGTATGGCATATGGGCTTTACTTTAAAGTTCAATTATTTCATGGAATATTATCAAGTATTCCGTAACTTTTTGATTGAAGAGGCATGTAATCCGTCCAGAAACAGAAGAGAACGTATCTGGAAACGTTTTAATGGTATGTTTTTAACGGAAATACTGCGCTTTAATTATGATGCTGCAGAAATCATTGTTGATGCAATCAGAGATTATTTAAAAGGACCTGCTTTTATTGAAACGGAAAAATGTCAGGAACGATTAAAAACAATGTCCGCAAAAAATGCAAATATGGCAGATCTTGCAGAATTTGATGAATATGGGGTGGATATTGATTCTATTTATCAAACAGATCACAGAAGTCTGAAGGATACCATTCTTTATCGTCTGACTTTTAATGGACAGCTTTTCTGGCCAAAAAAATGGTTACGGAAAGGGCCGGCGGCGGTTGCTCATGACTGGTTCTATAATCCACAGAGACAATGCCTTGTAGATAGTGTCATTGCAATTAATCCAAATGCATATACTGCAGAAATCAGATATCTGGATAAGAAGAAATTCAGACAGGTCATGAAATACTATCTTGAAACAGTGAAGCGTTATAAAAAAATTCACAAAGAAGTAGATAAAGCTTATTATAACAGAAGAAAATATTTGACATCTTATAAGTTCTGGAAAGAGTATTTAGAATTAGAAAAGTATCAATAAAGATCTAAAATTTATGAAGAAAGAAGTTTTTTTATGAAAAACATGCATATCGCTTTCTCTCCTCCGGATATCACGGAAGAGGAAATAGCAGAGGTTGTAGATACGTTAAGAAGTGGCTGGATCACAACAGGACCAAAGACGAAGCTTTTTGAAAAGAAACTGTCAGAATATATGGAAACAAACAGGGTGGTCTGTCTGAATTCAGCAACAGCCTGCCTGGAGATGACACTGCGTCTTCTGGGAATTGGACCGGGAGATGAAGTAATTACAACTGCCTATACTTATACTGCATCAGCCAGTGTAGTAGAGCATGTAGGTGCAAAACTGATTCTGGTGGATGTGGCAAAAGATTCTTACGAGATGGATTATGAGAAGCTGGCAGATGCAATCACAGAGAAGACGAAAGTGGTTATCCCGGTAGATCTTGCCGGAATTATGTGTGACTATGATAAGATATTTGAAATTGTAGAAGCAAAGAAATCACTTTTCCATCCGGCAAATGAACTTCAGGAGAAGTTTGGCAGAGTGATTGTGGTGGCAGATGCTGCACATGCATTTGGCGCAGAGCGAAAAGGAAAGAAATGTGGACAGGCTGCAGATTTCACAAGTTTTTCCTTCCATGCAGTAAAGAATCTTACCACAGCGGAAGGAGGAGCAGTCACATGGCGTCCGATCGAAGGTGTGGATGATGATGAGATTTATAAAAAATATATGCTTTTTTCACTGCATGGTCAATCCAAAGATGCGCTAGCAAAGACGCAGCTTGGCGCATGGGAGTATGATGTTGTGGCACCTTATTTCAAATGCAATATGACCGATATCATGGCTTCTATTGGATTGGTACAGTTAAAGCGCTATGATGCATTATTAGCACGGCGTCGGGAAATCATAGGAATGTATGATAAAGCACTGGAAAGTCTTCCTGTGAATGTACTGAATCATTTTGATACAGATCATAAGTCCAGCGGACATTTGTATCTGATCCGTGTTCAGGAAAAAACACGGGAAGAATGTAATGAGATCATTACGAAGATGGCAGAGCATGGCGTAGCAACGAATGTGCATTACAAACCGTTACCGTTGTTATCTGCATACAAAAATATGGGATTTGATATCAAAAATTATCCAAATGCTTATGCTTTATTTGAAAATGCAATTACATTACCGCTTCATACGAAACTTACCGATGAAGAGGTAAAATACGTGACGGATGTATTGAAGGAATGCATCGGATAGGAATGCTGTATGAGAAAATGGGACGAACTTCCGAAGTTTATGAGAACAGACGAAGTAAAACAATACTATGATATTCTGATCAGACACGAAAAAGAATTAAGATTAAAGAGATATTTTGACATTCTGCTTTCGATGATTTTACTTGTCATTTTATCACCGATCATGTTAGTCATCAGTATTGCAATCAAGCTGGATTCACCGGGACCGGTGATTTACAAGCAGGTGCGTGTGACACAGTATGGAAAGAAATTTCACATTCTAAAGTTCCGTACTATGGTGCAGAATGCGGACAAGATGGGAACACAGGTTACGATCAGTCAGGATTCCAGACTGACACGGGTTGGAAAAGTGATCCGTGGCTGCAGGATTGATGAATTTCCGCAGCTTATCAATGTTCTTCGTGGAGAGATGAGTTTTGTTGGAACCAGACCGGAAGTTGTGAAGTATGTAAAAGGCTATACTAAAGAAATGTATGCGACTCTTTTGTTACCGGCAGGAATCACTTCCAGAGCCAGCGTATGCTACAAAGATGAGGGTGAAATGCTGGAGCATGTAGAAGATGTGGATTATGCTTATATTCATGAAGTGCTTCCGGAGAAGATGAGTTATAATCTGGAAGATCTGCGCAAATACAGTCTGTGGAGAGATTTTATGACCATGTTTATGACAGTATTTGCAGTATTACGATAAGAACTACAGTATAGGAGAAATGTATGTTAGTATCAGTTTGCACGATTGCGCGCAATGAAGAAGAGTATCTTCCGCACTTGCTGGAGGATATCACAAAACAGGATTACCCGGCAGAGCAGATCGAAGTTGTGATGGTGGACAGCAGTTCAACAGATGGAACCAGACGGATTATGGAACGTTTTGCCGAAGAAAATCCGCAGTATCATAACTGCTTTGTTACGGAAAATCCGGGGAACAATCAGGCATCCGGATGGAATCAGGCAATCCGTAGTTCAACCGGAGATATTATTATCCGTCTGGACGCACATGGACGCATTCCAGAGGATTTTGTTTCCAAGAATGTGGAATGCATGGAAAGCGGAGAATATGTCACCGGGGGGCCAAGACCGAATCTTCCGGAGAAGGACACACCTTGGCAGAGACTTCTACTGAGCGCGGAAAGTTCGATGTTTGGAAGTGGAATCGCAGGTTTCCGGAGAGAGAATGAAAAGAAATATGTAAAGTCCATGTTCCATGCAGCGTATCGGAGAGAAGTATTTGAAAAGGTTGGACTTTTCAATGAAAATCTGGGAAGAACGGAAGATAATGAGATGCATTACCGGATCCGGCAGGCAGGATACCGCTTATGCTACGATCCGCAGATTCATTCCTGGCAATATGTGAGAAGTTCGATTCCGGGAATGATGAAGCAGAAATACGGCAATGGAGACTGGGTAGCAAGAACTCTTGGCGTATGTCCTGGATGTCTCAGCATTTATCATTTTGTGCCGTTTGCTTTTGTGATTGCGATTCTTGTGACATCCATTTTGGTAGCACTAAAGAAGCCATTTCTGGCGATTGCCATGTGGATCACTTATTGGTGTGGTGCAATCGGAATGGCAATTCTGTCTGTAAAAAATGAGGCGAAGCATATATGTCAGCTTTTGCTTCCGGGAATCTTCTTTTTACTTCATTTAAGTTATGGAGTGGGAAGTGTCGTCGGAATGGGAAAGATGATAAAAGATAAAATTACAAAGAAATAAAAGAGAGGATTTAGTATTATGAAGTATGATTATTTAGTAGTAGGATCAGGATTATATGGGGCAGTATTTGCTCACGAAGCAAAGAAAAAAGGAAAAACCTGTCTGGTAATTGACAAGCGTCCGCATATCGGTGGAAATATTTATTGTGAAAATATTGAAGGAATCAATGTTCACAAATATGGTGCACATATTTTCCACACATCCAACAAACAGGTTTGGGATTACATCAATCAGTTCGCAGAGTTCAATAATTACATTAACTCACCGGTAGCAATTTACAAGGATGAGCTTTACAATCTGCCATTCAACATGAATACATTCAGCAAAATGTGGAATATCAAGACACCACAGGAAGCAAAAGATATGATCGCAAAACAGGTTGCAGAGACTGGAATCACAGAGCCGAAGAACCTGGAAGAACAGGGATTATCTCTTGTAGGAAAAGATGTATTTGAGAAATTGGTAAAAGGTTATACCGAAAAACAGTGGGGACGTGCCTGCAAAGACCTTCCGGCATTCATCATCAAACGTTTACCGGTAAGATTTACATTTGACAATAACTACTTCAATGACAGATATCAGGGAATCCCGATCGGCGGATATACAAAGATCATTGAAAAGATGCTGGACGGAATCGAAGTAAAGACAGATACCGACTACTTTGAGTTCATCAAAGAAAATCCGGATATCGCAGAGAAGACACTGTTTACCGGAATGATCGACGAATACTTCGGATACAAGCTCGGAGCACTGGAATATCGTTCGGTAAGATTTGAAACAGAAGTGCTTGAAACAGACAACTATCAGGGAAATGCAGTCGTAAACTATACCGAAAGAGAAGTTCCTTATACACGTATCATCGAACACAAGCATTTTGAATTTGGAAAGCAGGAAAAAACTGTTATCTCCAAAGAGTATTCTTCCGAATGGAAAGTAGGAATGGAACCATATTATCCGGTAAATAACGAACAGAACAATAAGCTGTTTGAAGAATACAGAAAGCTTGCAGAGCAGGAAAAGAATGTGATCTTTGGTGGACGTCTTGGAAATTATAAGTATTATGATATGGATAAGGTAATTGAGGCGGCACTGGAGATGGTGGCTGAGGAATTATAAAAGGTTTGGATAAATCAGGATATGTTGCAAAGCATATCCTGATTTAAACTGTCTGTAAAGAGAGGAAATAAAATGAATTGGATAAAGTAAATTAACAATAAGGTAGAGGGAAAATGGATAAATTCATCTTATGAATTCAAATGTAATTTATCAGAAATATTTTTTCTTGGAATTTTTGCCGTATGGCTGGTTTTGACTTACAGCTGGACAACGATGGCACATATTCCGTGGCCACCTTTTTTTATTTCTGTGTTCAGATAGGGATTGGACTGGTAGTATTGTTCCGGTATATGGTGATGAGACCAGTGGATATGAAGAAAATATTATTTGTATTTCTGATTATTGGATCATTTGTAATTGCAAGGAGATATTCTGGAGCTGATGCATTGCTTGAAACGAGATTATTGATTGCTGGTGCAAATGATATTGATTATAGAAAAATTTTAAAGGTATATTTGATTGTAGAAATTCCGATGATAATCTGTACGATGATTGTAGGATATACAGGAGTTATCACGAATTTGGTTTACCATAGGGGAGATCAGGTGCGGATGTCATTTGGGTTTATTTATCCTACAGATTTTGCGGCGGGTATTGTTTTTATGATAACAGTATGGATTGTACTCCGACAGGCAAGATGCACATGGATAGAAATTGGAATGATGATAATCAGTGTGGTTCTGTTTGAAAAATATTGTGATGTACGGAATAGTGAAATTGTAATGATGATTTTGATTATATGTGTTGTTTATTTGAAAATTAGAAACAAATTAGGTGCAAAGAAAGGAAAGGGATATATACCATCACTATTACTAAAAATTTTATGTCTGGTGGCACCATATGGTTTAGCTGGATTTATGATCTTAGTATCAAGATTTTATCGACCAGATATAGAATGGATGGCAAAATTAAATACTCTTTTTTCAACGAGACTTTCTTTAGGAAAAGAAGTTTTTGACAGGTATGATGTTCAGATATGGGGACAGGACATTCCAATGCGTGGAAATGGAGGATCAACAGAAGTGGTAGCAGACTATTTCTTTATTGATAGTTCTTATGTGAATATTTTGATGAGGTTAGGACTGGTGGTATTTATACTGGTTATGCTGATTATTTCAATTATAATGATCAAAAACTTAAATCTTCCATATATGTTAATGGCTATGGCAATTGTCTGCATTCATTCAGTAATGGAGCATCATATGTTTGAAGCGTATTATGATGTGTTTTTGATGCTTCCGTTTGCGAATTTTGATGTGAAGGATATCGGAAAAAGACAGAGAAAATGTGGAAATTGAGTGGGGATAAATGTTATGAAAACAAAAAGTACCAGACTGCAATATATAGATATAGCTAAAGGGATAGCAATGATCTGTATTATATTAGGCCATTTAGGAAATGCCAGTATTAATCGAATTGTGTTTACATTTCATGTTCCTATTTTTTTCTTTATTACAGGATATTTTACGAATAAGAAGCGCGATTTGAATGGTTTTATAAAAAATAAGGCAAGAACATTGCTTGTTCCATATATAATAAGCAGCATAGTCATAATCATTATTGGAACGTTAAAGGGCGTATGGTGGAATAATGCTTTTGATGAATTTCAAAACTGGTGTTATGCAGCTTTATATGGAGCAGGTGATACATATACAGAGCCATTCTGGATACCGGGAATTGGTGCAATATGGTTTTTGTGGGCAACTTTCTGGGGAAGTATTTTCTTGAGAATATCGTTCAAGTTTGATAAATATATTAGATTGTTATTTATAGTGGGTTTGTTTGCAGTAGGATATTTTTCAAGAAGAATATTTTGGTTTCCTTTTAGCATACAGGCAGGAGCATGTGCTACAATGTTCATTTATATGGGATATCTCTGGAGGGGCGCAAAGACTAAAATTAGTGAGTTGCCAAAGGAAGTGAAAATCTTTTCAGTTCTTTTTGCACTACTTACTTGGATTTCATTTATAAAAAATTTCCAATCGTTCTGGTTAGTGCATTGTGATATTGGACGAGGGATAATAGATATTTTTGGCTGTATATGTGCATGTGTGATTGTTATTTTAATCTCCAAAATTATTGAGTGTAGGACGAAATATATTGGTGGAAGTTTGGCATATCTTGGAAGATATAGTTTGTTGATATTGTGTGTGCATATTGTAGAACTTGATCTTCTTCCGTGGTGGCAGATAACAGAAAAATATGTTGTGAATGGAATGTCAGCAAATATTCAGTTGATTTTGATTATTGCTGGTAAAGTGCTTTTAGATTTAGGGGGTGCATTTGTTTTATCAAAGATTACTTTGGTTAGAAAAATTTTTGGCTTTAAAAACTAAGTGTAAGTTATTAAGCAATGACAGAATGAAACATTTTTTAGAATTTGTATTGCTTGTGAATATTGCAATTTTTTTATATTTATGCTTTACTACATTATGTATGTTTGTAAATACTAAGTAAAGGAAATGAAAGGAAAATGAAAAAACCAAAGATAATTAAAAAAATCGGCTATGGATTTTATTGTATTCTAATGATCATAATATCTGTTCTTGGATTTATTCTCTATAATCTGGGAAACTGGGTATTAGACACGTGGGGGCTGTTGTCTATCGATGAAATTATTTTTCATCTGAAAGTACCGCTTGATGGGACAAACTCAGATGTAGTACTGGATGGGATCAATGCATGCGTACCGTTGGCAGTATTAGTATTATTTTTATCTATTTTCCTGATTATAGGATTAAGGAATAAGCATAGAAAATGTATGATTGCGTTATTTCTTGTAGCTGTGATTGCATGTGGAAGTGCAGGAAGGGCGGCTTATGAAGTATATGATGAATTGGATGTAAAAGAATATCTGGTAAGTCAGAAGAAAGAATCGCATTTTATTGAACAGAATTATGTGGATCCACGTACAACGAAGATTACATTTCCGGAACAAAAAAGAAATCTGATTTATATTTATCTGGAGTCAATGGAATCCACTTATGCGTCAAAAGAAGATGGCGGTGGAATGGATTTCAACTGTATTCCGGAATTGACGACTCTTGCAGAAGAAAATACTAATTTTTCTCAAAGCGATAAGTTGGGAGGAGGATATCCTGCGTATGGATGCACATGGACGATGGGAGGAATTTTCGCTCAGACATCTGGAATTCCAATAAAAAATACAGAAGATATTAGAAATGTGAATGAGGATATTAATGATACATTAGCGGAGCAGACATCCTTTTCTTCAAGAGCAAAAAATTTAGAAGATATTTTATCAGAAGAAGGATATAATCAATATTTTATGATTGGATCAGATGCTACTTTTGGAGGAAGGAGAACATACTTTGAGAGTCATGGTAAAACAGAAATATTTGATTATACTACGGCTGTAGAAGAAGGAAAAATCCCAGAAGGTTATTGGGTATGGTGGGGGTATGAAGATCAAAAGTTATTTGAAAATGCAAAAGAAAAGTTAAGCGAAATAGGAACAAAGGACGAGCCATTTAATTTTACAATGTTGACAGTAGATACTCATTTTGAAGATGGATATGTATGTGAGCAGTGTCAAAATGAATTTGGAGATAATCAATATGCAAATGTAATGGCATGTTCAAGTAGACAGGTTGATGCATTTGTTAAGTGGATTCAGGAGCAGCCATTTTATGAGAATACAACAATTATAATAAGCGGGGATCATTTAACAATGGATTCTGATTTTTGTAATGATGTGAGTGACGATTATGAGAGAAGTGTATATAATGCATTTATAAATTTACCAGAGAATCTTGATACTTCTTTTGAAAAAACACATAATCGAGAATTTTCTACAATGGATATGTTTCCAACGACACTTGCAGCATTGGGAGCAGAGATTACAGGAGAGAAACTTGGTCTTGGTGTGAATTTATTTTCAGGTGTGGAGACTCTTACAGAACAATGCGGAAGAGAAAAATTAGATAAGGAACTGAAAAAGAAATCTACATTCTACGATATGCTGATTAACGATGTAGATATTAACATTTTGAAAAAGAAAAGAGCTGAAGAGGCTGAAAACCAGCAGGAGGAAAATACCGATAATCAGGACCAGCCAATGAATCAGCCAGATGCAGGTGTAGATACAAGTGGTATTGAAACGCCGGATGCATGGCAGGGGTATACGCAGGATAATTATCAGTATAATTATAATGACGGATCGAATGATTACTGGTATGACGGAGGAAATTCCTGGGACAATTCATGGAATGGAGGGTACGATGATAATACTTATGTAGAACCAACTCCAACGCCGGAACCGACTCCAGCTCCAACGCCGGAACCGACTCCAGTTCCAACGCCGGAACCGGATCCAGCGCCAGATCCGACACCAACACCAGATCCGGCACCGGATTCAACACCAACCCCGGATCCCGGTGGAGGCGCAGAAAGCAATGCAGGCGGAACAACAGAAAATGTAAATTAGAGAAGAACTCCGGTTTATGCCGGGGTTTTTCTTCGGATAAATAAAGCAGAACGGAGTTGTCAGTAAATTGATACAATGAGAATTTCTACAAACAAGTAGACATTTCCCCATAAAAAGTGTAAGATAGAGTCTAAGAGTATTTATACTTACAATTAATATGGTTAGAAAGAGGAAAGTACATGAAGATGAAGTTTACGAAAAAAATAGCGACAATTCTTTTGTCTGTATGTCTGATCGTACCATGTTTTTCTGTGATGGCGCTAGCTGCAAATGGTGTGATATTCTTTTCTGATCTTGAGACAAGTGTCGGGGATGAATTTACGATCACAGGTACAGCAGTTGTCAGTGGAGATGTAATCGGAGACGCGACGATTCATATGACTTACGATCCTTCTTATATGCGATTTGAAGAGGGAGACGGAGTGAATGCAGACACGGATGGTAATCTGACATTTAAAGGTTCAGGTGACGGAAGTAGTGACCGGATTGAGTTTACAATGAAATTCCAGGCTCTCCAGGAAGGAAGTACAAGACTTGAACAGGGAGATGCGACGGTTACAGACAGCGCTGGATCAAGTGTGGCATGTGAAGAAGGATATGCGGATGTTACGATCGGAGCAGGAGATCCGAGCAAGATCAAGGATGTTGCGAGTGGAACAAGTGTTACGATTGATGGTCAGGAGTATACCTTATCCGGTGATTTCTCAGACAGCATGATTCCAGCTGGATTTACAGCAGGAGAGATTACTTATAATGATTCGACGTATAAAGGTGCTGTGCAGGAAAAGACAGGACTTCAGATGGCTTACCTGGTAGACGGTGATGGAAAAGGCGATTTCTGGATGTATGATTTATCTGACAGCAGCTTCTCACCGGCAGAACAGGTTGTGATTTCAGATACTTATTCTATCGTAATTTTTGATGCAGGCAGTAAAGTGTCTATGCCATCAAAGTATTCAAAAGGAAATCTGGAGATCAACGGCAAGACTTTTGAAATCTGGGATGAACCGGACCGCGATGGTTTCTATGTATTATATGCAGTAAATAATGACGGTGAAGAATCCCTCTATTTATATGACTCTGTAGAGCATACTTATCAGAGAATGGAGACTCCGAAGTCTGCGACTACACCGGATAAGAAGAGTGCAAGCAAGTTTGACGCAATTTTAGAAAAGATTTCCGATCATCTGATCTGGTTTGTAGCAGCGGCAGCAGTTATCGTTATTCTTCTGGTAATCTTCCTTCTTGTTTCCGTTGTGAAGTTACATAACCGCAACAGAGAGTTGGATGATCTGTATGATGAATATGAACTGGACGATGAGCCGCAACGTAATCCGGTAAAACCGATCCAGCCTGTTAAGGCAGAAAAGAAATCACAGTTCAAAAAGAGACAGGATGATGATTTCGAAGATGATTATGACGACTTCGATGATGATTTCGACGATGATGATTATTATGATGATGACTTCGACGATGATTATGATGACGAAGGAATAAGTGATGATACTCGCAACGTTGATGAGTTTGATGACTATTTTGATGATGACGACTTTGATTCGTTCGATGATTATAATATCAAGAAAGAAAAGCGTAAAAAAGGTGATACTTTCGAAATGGATTTTATTGATCTGGATTAAAGAGAAAGGCGGGGATGACGATTGTTATTCCCGCTTATTCTTTACAAAAAGTCCCATGTTTGCTACAATGTAACGAAAAGAGTAAAATTTATTTTCGTAAAAAAGACTGGAGGATATAGATAAATGTGTGGAATCGTAGGATATGTTGGATCGCAGCAGGCGGCTCCGATCTTACTGGATGGACTGTCAAAGCTGGAGTATCGTGGATATGATTCAGCAGGACTTGCTGTTCGTAATGGAACAGAAGAGACAGAAGTTATCAAGGCGAAAGGCCGTTTGAAAGTACTGTTTGAGAAGACCAATGGTGGTGCAGCCGTTCCGGGAACCTGTGGAATCGGTCACACCAGATGGGCAACACACGGGGAACCGTCAGAGAACAATGCGCATCCGCATATGAGTGACGATGGCAATGTAGTTGCTGTACACAACGGTATTATTGAAAACTATCAGGAGTTAAAGAACAAGCTGCTCCGCAAAGGATATACATTCTACTCTGAGACGGATACAGAGGTTGCTGTTAAGCTGATCGATTATTATTATAAAAAGTATGAAGGAACACCGGTAGATGCGATCAACCATTCCCTGGTCCGCATTCGTGGATCTTATGCGCTTGCTGTGATGTTCAAGGATTATCCGGAAGAAATTTATGTGGCAAGAAAAGACAGTCCGATGATTCTTGGCGTAGGAGATGGAGAGAGTTTTATTGCATCAGATGTGCCGGCTATTTTGAAATATACAAGAAATGTATACTATATTGGCAACCTGGAGATGGCAAAGGTCAGCAAAGAGGAAATTACCTTCTACAATCTGGACGGAGAAGAGATCCAGAAAAAAATGAAAACTGTTGACTGGGATGCGGAAGCAGCTGAAAAAGCCGGTTATGAGCATTTTATGATGAAAGAGATCCATGAGCAGCCAAGAGCGGTTAAGGATACTCTGAATTCTGTATTAAAAGACGGAAAGATTGATCTGACTGATATCGGATTAGCGGAAGAGGATATCCGGAGAACAAGCCAGATTTACATTGTAGCATGTGGTTCTGCTTACCATGTAGGTATGGTGGCACAGTATGTGATCGAGGATCTGGTGAAGATTCCTGTTCGTGTGGAGCTGGCTTCTGAATTCCGTTACCGTAAGCCAATTCTGGATCCAAATGGTCTGGTGATCATTATCAGCCAGTCAGGAGAGACTGCAGACAGTCTTGCAGCGCTCCGTGAGACAAAAGCGCAGGGAATCCGTACACTTGGAATTGTCAATGTAGTCGGATCTTCTATTGCAAGAGAAGCTGATAAGGTATTCTATACTCTTGCAGGACCGGAGATCTCTGTGGCAACAACGAAAGCGTACAGTACACAGCTGATGGCTTCTTACATCCTTGCAATTCAGTTTGCCAAAGTAAAAAATACAATCACTGAAGAGCAGTATGAAAATTATATTGCCGAATTACAGGCAATCCCGGAGAAGATCGAAAAGATTATTGAAGATAAAGAAAGAATCCAGTGGTTTGCAGCAAAGCAGGCAAACGCAAAGGACGCATTCTTTGTCGGACGTGGAATTGATTATGCAATCTGTATGGAAGGCAGCCTGAAGATGAAAGAGATCAGTTATGTTCATTCAGAGGCATATGCAGCGGGAGAACTCAAGCACGGAACCATTTCTCTGATAGAGGATGGAACGCTTGTGATCGGTGTGCTGACACAGCCGGAATTATATGAAAAGACGATCAGCAACATGGTAGAGTGCAAGAGCCGTGGTGCATATCTGATGGGACTTACAACTTATGGCAATTACAGCATTGAGGATACTGCTGATTTTGTGGTTTACATTCCGAAGACAGATGAGCATTTTGAGGCATCGCTTGCAGTGATTCCGCTGCAGCTGATGGGATATTATGTATCCGTTGCAAAGGGACTGGATGTAGATAAGCCGCGTAATCTGGCGAAATCTGTAACGGTTGAATAAAGTGATGCAGGAAGTTCCAGCGGAATTTTCTGTTGAATAAACGAGATGAACGACATAAAAATGTGCCGTTCATCTTTTTTTTCATATTTTATCACACTTTCATCACAATTATGGACTAAACTCTTAACTATAGAAAAGGAAAAGAAAGGAGTCTTGAATGATGGACAATCAGTACAATTATTACAGACCAGATTCAGATGAAAATAGAGGAGCAGACAATCAGCAGGGATTCGGAGCAGGACCGCAGCAGAATCCGAAAGCTCCAAAACCGAAAAAAGGTTACATGAAAAAAGTAGCACTTGTTGTAGGAGCCGCCGTATTATTTGGGGCAGTCGGCGGTGTGACGATGCAGGGAACCAGTTATCTGACTGGTAAGCTGCTTGGAAAGAATACAAAGAGTACCGTAGGCACAACAAAGACTGTATCGAACGCAAAGCTTACGACATCTACCAGTACAGTAACTTCTGATGTATCAGATATTGTTGAGAATACACTTCCGTCAATCGTTTCTATTACCAATATGAGCGTACAGGAAGTACAGAATTTCTTCGGAGGAATCAGCCAGCAGGAGAGTGAAAGCGCCGGATCGGGTATCATCATCAGCCAGAATGATTCAGAACTCCTGGTTGTTACCAATAACCATGTTGTAGAAGGAAGCGATACACTTACTGTTACATTTAATGATGGTAACAGCGTGGAAGCGCAGATTAAAGGAACAGACTCCGCAAGGGATCTTGCAGTCGTAGCCGTTCCGCTTGATAAGATTTCAGATGATACAAT
Source organism: Coprococcus sp. RTP21204st1_G4_RTP21204_210225 (assembly GCF_040915385.1). Taxonomy (NCBI): domain Bacteria; kingdom Bacillati; phylum Bacillota; class Clostridia; order Lachnospirales; family Lachnospiraceae; genus Coprococcus; species Coprococcus sp. RTP21204st1_G4_RTP21204_210225. The sequence continues at coordinate 144,756 of NZ_JBCPDP010000007.1, forward strand.
GAATGCGATCAAGGTTGCAACACTTGGAGATTCAGATTCACTGAAAGTCGGAGAACCTGCAATTGCAATTGGTAATGCACTTGGCTATGGACAGTCTGTTACAACTGGTATCGTCAGTGCAACCGGACGAACAATTGATGGATTTGACGGAGAATACATCCAGACAGATGCAGCAATCAACCCTGGTAACAGTGGTGGAGCTCTTCTGAATGCAAATGGTGAGGTAATCGGTATCAACTCTGCAAAGATCAACAGCTCGGCAGTAGAGGGTATGGGATTTGCGATTCCGATCTCAGATGCAAGTGATGTTATCCAGAATCTGATGAATAAAGAGACAAGAAGCAAGGTTTCAGATGAAGAAAGAGGATATCTTGGAATCAAGGGATACGATGTATCTGAAGAAGGTGCACAGATGTACAATATGCCGACCGGTGTTTATGTCAAAGAAGTTATGAGTGGTGGCGGAGCTGAGAAAGCCGGTCTTACAAAAGGATCGATCATTACTGGTTTTGAGGGAAGTTCCATCAGTGGTATGAGCTCTCTTCAGGAACAGCTTCAGTATTATAAAGCCGGAGAAGAGGTAACGCTTACCGTACAGATCCCGGATAAGAATGGTGAATATACAGAGAAAGATATCAAGGTTACACTTGGTAAAAATTCATAAAATGATGTGAACACGCCGTTTTATGGGAGTATGAGGTGTTCGAGGATTGCGGGAATTGCATAGCAATGGAGCAATCCGGTTACATTATAAAATACTAAAGAAAGATGCCGTCAGATCAGAAATGGTCTGGCGGCATTATTGATGTTACGACCTGTTTGAAACGGAAATGGGCATCAGATTATACCGGATGCAAAAGTCAGAACCCTTTTTAAAAAATTACCATACAATAATATTGCAGATATAAGAAAGGGGAGCCAAAACAATGCAAAATTGCAGAAATAATAATCCATATATGAGACGTGCAAATTGTGGATGTGGCAATAATAACAATAGCTGTAATAGTAATTCATGTATGGCGAACAATGATGGAAGAAATCTATCGATGTCAGCACCTGTTTACCGAGAACGATCTGGATGTAGCGATCGGGACGATGCGTTGGATGGAATGCCGATTGCAATGGCTTATGTGCCATGGCAGAGTTGGAGACACATTTACGAAGCCGGAAAAGGATTCCACAGAGGAACCATATTCGAAGAGCTTGATCTTCCGTTTAAGGGGAAAGGAGGATGTAACGCATGAATGAAATGCCAAATTCCAAACCTTGTAGAAAAGATCTCCTGATGCAGATTGGTCATGCGAGCTTTGCGGTAGATGATGTGAAGCTTTATCTGGACACTCATCCTCGTGATCAGGAAGCGCTGGACTTTTTTTATGAATATAATAAAAAAAGGAACCAGTTGTTGAAAGAATATGCAAAATATTATGGACCGCTCACAGTAGATACCGCTGTTCCTTCCTGCTCAGACAGATGGAACTGGATCAATGAGCCATGGCCGTGGCAGGAAGGAGGATGCTAGTATGTGGAATTATGAAAAAAGACTGCAGTATCCGGTGAAAATCACACAGACCAATCCGAAAATTGCACAGATTATTATTACGCAGTTCGGTGGACCGGATGGAGAATTAGCTGCGTCCATGCGTTATTTATCACAGAGGTACACCATGCCGTACAAAGAAGTGACAGGAATTTTAACCGATATTGGCACAGAGGAACTTGCCCACATGGAAATGATATGTGCCATTGTTTACCAGCTTACCAAGGATTTATCTCCGGAGGAAATTAAGGCTTCTGGTTTTGATAAATATTATGTGGACCACACACTTGCACTTTGGCCGCAGGCAGCCAGTGGAACACCGTGGACAGCAACTTATTTTCAGTCCAAGGGTGACCCAATTACAGATTTACATGAAGATATGGCTGCGGATGGTGCGATTGTGTAAAGACAACATTTAATGTTTTAAAGATAGTTCCCGAACATCTGGCATACTAGTTGCCAGATGTGAGAACCTTAGAAATTCCAATGTATTTCAATAGGTACATTTTTTGTTACAGGGTCTTTTTTTCCAACCAATATGTAATCAATCAGTTTATCAACAATTTCCCTGTCTAAATGTTCAAGATTTGTATATTGCTCAATTAACTGGCGTCGATTATCACCAGCTTGAATTTTTCTTTCAATAACATCAAGCTTTTTCTGCGAATCAATTACCAGTTTTTCAAGCCTTTCTTTTTCTGTCGAGAAGTCTTTGGATAATTCTAAGAAGTCGGTTTCAGATAATATTCCCTTTACTTTGTCTAAATACAACTCACGGATTCCTTTTGTATATTCAGAAATCTTTTTTTGATAGGCAACTATTTCCATATTTACTTCTTCTTGCTGTTCCCGTAAATTATTATTAAACTGAACATTTTCTATAAGTTCGTCTTTATTAAGGTACTCAGCAGATAATTTATTGATTTCATCAATTACTGCTTTTTCCAATTTGGGAACAGAAATAAATGAACCAATACAGGAATCTTTTGCAACGTGTCTGGTTGGACACTGTAAATAACGTCGTCCATCTCGTTGCTTATTTGTGCGTAACGTATAACCACAATTCATGCACCGAGCTTTTCTGGCGAATAAACCTATTTGTCCAACTGTAAACGGTTTGGCTTTTTGAGCTATCAATGCCTGCACATTATCCCATAATTCTCTATCTATAATAGGTTCATGTGTTCCCTCTACTCTATACCATTGGTCTTTAGGTCTTGGCTTATTTTGTTTAGTTTTGTATGAAACACTTCCATATTTTCCTTGAACCATATTACCAATATATATTTCGTTGATGAGCATATCTGATATAGCAAAATACTTCCATAAGGTACTGTTTTGAGTCCTAGGTTGCTTATATCGTAAATCATGAAGTCGTTTATATTCTGTTGGATTGGGAATTCCTCTGTCATTCAATATACGTGCAATCGCTGTCTTTCCATATCCCTGTGAAAATAATGTAAAAACTTCTCTGACGACTTTGGCGGCTTCTTCATCAATAATCAAATGTCCCTTTTGATCGGGGTCTTTCTTGTATCCATATAAAGCAAATGCCCCGATATGATATCCATTTTTTCTCCTGTCAGTCAGAACACTTTTTATATTCTCTGACATATCCTCTAAATACCATTCATTCACCAGACCGTTAATCTGTCTTGATTTTTTATTTCCCTTATTAGCAGTGTCCGCATTATCTACAATACTGATAAACCGAATCCCCCACACAGGGAAAAGACCGTGGATATATTTTTCCACCAATTCAAGCTCTCTGGTAAATCTTGATTGTGTCTTACAAAGGACTATATCAAATTTATGATTTTCAGCGTCATTTAACAGTCGATTAAATTCCGGACGCCGTCTATCAGAGCCGGTGTAATCATCATCACTATATATATTGTAGACTTCCCAGCCTTGCTCTAATGAGTATTGGAGTAACATTGATTTTTGATTCTGAATACTGTTACTGTCGTCTGTTTCTGATTGTTTGTTTCTATCTTCTTCTGATAATCGGCAATAAATAGCAACTCTTAATTTTGATGTTGTCATAAGTCTTTCTCCTTTTTCCAGAGAAGACAAAACAAACTATCTCTACATGATGTCATTATAACATCTAGCAGGATAGTTTGTCTATTATCTGGCAGGTGTTGCCTTTCTGTTGCTTTTTTCATATTGGTTGATAAGTTCAACCCATTTCAAAGTAAATGCTGTTGCTAATGCCGTCTTATCACAATTTTTAAAAACATTTTTGCAAACTATATTTGTGTCATTCGCCATTGAATCACCTCACTTGCGTATATTTAAGACTATGCAAAAATGCTTGTACGTTATGAAAGATTGTTTATATATAATAAGGTAACAATCAGATGGCTCTGGCAAGCTCCACTGGTGTTTCAACCATTCCCATTCTGATGGGCGAACCGTACTTCTACGGGTGTATCATTATTTAGATATACAGGTCATGGCAATAGCTTTTCCACAAGCTATCCGTGGGACATTGAAATAATCGCTCATCAAATCACCCCTTTCACTGTCATGGCGGTTCAATCCACTGGCTCGTTGTATATCAAACGTATCTGACTGTTATATTCAGTTTTCAAGGTGCGATTTGTGCCTTAAACTACCTCAACTTCAAATTTCAAAATCATTTCCATAAGAGCGGTTCTGATTCTGCCTTTAAGTTCTGTGTCTACTGCTATGTAAATATTCCCGTATTCGTCATATAATGGACGTAAGCTGGCTTTTGAAATGTATGCATCATAATGTTTCAGCACTTTTTCTATTGCCTGTACGTCACCATCTGCCGAAAGAGATATAACAGTAAAAGACGGGCATTTGTCTGCGGATTTCATTATTCGTCCTCCTGTAAATACTTTTTGATTTCTTCCAATGAACTTCTACGGTTGCGGAAAGAAGTGCTACGATCAATCTGTAACAAATCAGCAATTTCAGCGTCCGACATTTCCAGAAAATAAAACATCAGTAAAATATCCAGTTTCTTTTCTGGTAAAATCTTCAATGCGTCTGCTAACTGTTCATTATTAACCTTTACCTTTGTCCCCAATACCTCAAAACAAGAATAATCACTGTCGTAATCGTCTGTAATACCTACATGATTTAATTCCTGCTCCGGCAATTCAGAGAAAGCTATCTCGTGTGTTGCACGTCTGGACAGCTCTCTTTGATAATCTTTTACTGTCGTGTCAATAACACGTTTTACAAGACAATCAAATTGAAGTCGAATAGCTGTCTGGAAAGAAGAGGGTTTCATGTTCTCACCCCCTTTCTGGCTAAATTGAAAGGGGATAAGAACTCCTTGTCCCTTTTCGCACTAACACTCGTCTGGCGAGTGCGATTTGTTGTACGAAAAGCAAAGAATTTACAAACTTCTTTTAAATAACAAAAAAGCACTAAGGCAATACAGATGTACTGACTTTGTGCTTTCTGAATATTTCCTACTGTGTGATGTAAAAAACCACATTCAAGGGTGTAATTCGTTACTGCATAAGCTGGAATTTTTTTAGCTGTAAGACAAATAGATATTTACAGTTTTGTTGCAATGCAGTTACCTCCGAGAACCGCAAAACAAAACCTTTTGTTGGAAATAAAAAAGCGGTTTTGACCGCTAAGAAATGAATAAATATTGAGACATTCAAAAAAGAACACTACTTATAGCGGTTTTTTTATTAACCTCACAAGTAGTATTTTGTTTCAAAACGCAAAATATGAACTCACAAACCTACATATACGTTTTTCAATACCTGTTGATTTGCAAACAGGAACTGTAAAATGTAGTGAGGTGATTACATATGCGTAAAAAAGAAGATAAGTACGATTTTAGAGCGTTTGGTCTGGCAATCAAACAAGCTCGGATAAAGCAGGGTCTGACCCGTGAGCAGGTGGGAGCTATGATTGAAATTGACCCACGCTATTTAACAAACATCGAGAACAAAGGACAGCACCCAAGTTTACAGGTGCTTTATGACCTTGTTCATTTACTTAATATATCTGCTGATGAATTTTTTTTACCTGCCTCTGATCTGGTAAAAAGCACCAGAAGACGGCAGTTAGAAGAGCAACTCGATACTATGTCCGAAAAAGACTTAATTATTATTGAAAGTGTTGCTGATGGAATTATTAAGTCAAAGGAAGTGGAGAAAAAATAAAATCTCCACTTTTTTGTTTCAAAAAATGAGCCGACAATCTATAAGTTACAATAACTTACAAATTATCGGCTCTGCGTCTTAGCGTCTGGCTCTCTGATAATTATATTTCCACGTTTCATATTGATTATAGTTTCTTGTTTGCACTTCGGACAGAATAACGGAAAATTTATCAATTCTGTATCGTTCCGTATTTTGGTTCGTGTCTTATTGTTACAAATAGGGCAAAACACCCACGATTGATTACTCATAAAAGCTCCTCTCATATTCGCTTAATCTTACAAATTTTATTTCTTCATAAAAAATAACTAGTCAATACCATTACTAAAGTTATCTCCAAAGCATCAGCAATTTTAATATATATACGGAAAAAGTTTGTATGTTTTTTCTTTATATAACTTATATTCTTTGAAATATTTTTGTAAAACTGCTTCTTCAACATTTATTCTTATTTGATAACAAACAAAGCTACAAATAGCAACTATCACTATAGCAGGGATATTCTTTAACGCAATACTCACGCCTAATAATGACAGAATACTTCCAGTGTAGGCAGGGTGGCGGACAAATTTATACATACCATTTGTTATTAGCTGTTGTTCTTTACTAATCTGAACATTTAATGTAAATGCCTTTTTTAAAGTTAAAACAGCTTTTATACGAATACAAATCCCGACTGCTATAATTAACATACCAATTTTTGCAAAGTAAGCAGGCAACGTCAATTCTCTTATGTAAAATGGAGCTTTTTGACTGACACATAGAAAACTAATTATCAAGCAAAATACAAAGTTTAAATATAACAACCATTTCGTTCCTAAATCTCTAGTGTCAATTTTTTTAGTTCTATTTTGTTTTGAACGTGTATAAAAGAAAATAAATATTTCGGAAATAAGTAAACAAATTAGCAACACATTAAATGTATAATATTCAATAGCACTATTAAATTTTGTCATATCGCCCATTACTATTACCTCTTATTCCTTAATTTTAAAAAATTGTTTATTTCATCAGCTTGTCTTTTGGAAATATGATAAAAATAGCAATGAATAGCTATCATAATTAAAATATAGACACATGAATACCATGTAATGTTAATTGCACTAAACGCAAACCATTTGCCTATAAAAGCCACACCAATAGTTATTGGATATAATATAATCATTTCAGCAATAAAGTGATATATATATTTGCTAAAATCTATAAATGATAGAAGCCAATCGACAATCACTGACACCATAAGATAAACAGACACCTGCAAAATAAAAAAACAAAATCTGTCTTTAGAATATCCTGCTATAATATTGCTTATCGTTGCATACAAAATAATAAATGTAAACGCCATAGAAAATGCAGGAAGATATGTCCTTAAAAATTTATTCATAATAGCCACTCCTTATCTTATCTCTTAGAATAGGAATATATTTTCTTGAAACAATTAGATTTTCTTCATTGTTAAGTTCTGCCAATAATCTGTGGTTAGGGTAAGGTTTAACACAGACCAGACAAGAAATATTCAATAAGGCTGTTTTGCTTATCCTTACAACATTTGACCTTATTAAATCTTGTTCAATAGCAGAAAGTGTCTTTTTGCATTCAAATATTTTTTGTTGAGTGTACATAAATGTTTTTTTATCAACGGTTTCAAAATACAAGACTTCATTTAATGGTATCTGATACAGCTTTTTTTCAAAAATTCCTTGTATAAGATATTCCTGTTGACGGATATATTGAACAATCCGATTTAAAGGTTGTGTCATACTTGAATATCGTATATCTATTTCAGGTTCAACCAAATCTTTTTTTTCCAATAGTTGCAGTTTCAATATGCTTTCCTCCATGTACTTTAATAGAAGTTTAATATTTCTCCAAAACAATCGCAAGCACTTTAAGTTCAAATACCCTTAACAGTATGTAAAATACCCACATTCCACTTTACCCAATTAAAGCTTTATTTTCTTCGTAATTTTATAGATATATTCTTCTGACGTGGGACGCTTATTTCCAAACAACTTTTTGAAATTTTCCTGTACTTGTGGGTCTGTACTGGTCATTGCTTCATCAATAGTAGCTTCTATATCAGCCTGAACATCAACAAACGATACTCCACCAGCCTTAGCACCAAGTTTCAACATTTTTTTAATATTTCTCTTTTTTAGCCCTATCATATCTTTTAACTCCTATTCGCATCTTATTTTGCAAATTTTGTAAATACTAATCTGGAATGGAAATAAGGCTTGCGGAGCATACTATACAGAGTATGACGCAAGCCTTGATTATTTATTCTACGATCTTCCAGTTATCGTCCTTATGAAGTAAAAGCTCATACTGTGAGATTTGTGTCATTTTCGACTTGTTATCCAGATACTTCACAGACACACTGACCTTGAGGTTATCGCCGTCTTTGGTAAAGACAGGGTTTACCAGTTCCGAAAATACATAGTCGCCGGATACAGGAGCAAGCACGCTGGCTTTGACATAATAGGCAAGTTCTTTTTCCGTAGCTGTCGGATAGAGCTTAAAGAATGTTTCCAAGAAAGCGGTAGCGTCCTTGACAGTATCGGAGCTGACACTGACATCTGTTTCCTGTGCTTTCGGTTCATACTTTGATTTCTGCACTGCCGGAGCAAGGGTAGGATTCTGGGTAATGACCATTGCACCGTCCTTATCCACATGAACGGTCACTGTGTAGTTTTCTGTGACTGTCTGTGTCTGTTCTCCCTCTTTTACCTGCTGATCTACTTCGTAGGCAACGGTAAAATCGTTCGTTCCAGGCTGTTCTACATTCCAGACCAGCACATTTGTAACGGTAGCACTGGTTGGTATATCTGTTCTGATGGTATCGGCGTTCAAGTCCTGTAATTCTTTGGTAATGTATTTACTGATTTCTGTTGTCCTTGCTTCAATGGCTTCCTTGCTGGTATCCCATGAGTAGTAGGCTTTCGCAAAGTTCTTGACGAAATTTTCAATACCGTTGGTATCGTTCAATCTTAACTGAATGATTTCTTTTTCATGTACCGTGTGGGTGTCAATGGCGGTAAAGTTCTTATACACACCAAAACTGGTGCTTGCCAGAAGCACCGCCCACAACAGCAGGACAGATTTCTTATGTGTCCCGACTTTCATGGTACGCACTTTCTTATTCTTAGGTGCTTTCTCTGTTTTTTCTTTCTTCTTAAACATATTTCAAGTCCTTTCTATTGTTTGATTCTTCCGGCACAAATGATGTGCTGTTGCCAGTAGGCAGAGGTCAAATCAGTATAGCCGATTGGATTTCCGGCATGATACATCTGATTGTTTCCCACATAGATTCCTACATGGGTAACATAGTCGCTGGTGTTATAGGTGGAATGGAAAAAGACCAAATCGCCAGCCTGTGCCTGTGACAATGGGATATGCTGGGTTGCGTCATACTGTGCCTGTGCGGTTCGTGGCAGGCTGATTCCGGCTTTTCCGTAGCACCACTGGGTAAGACCAGAACAGTCAAAAGAGGTGTTCGGGTTACTGCCACCGTAGACATACTTCCAGCCTTGATACTTCAACGCTTCATTCATAACAGCCTGTATCGTTTCGTTGCTGAACTGCTTCACGGTCAGATATTGGTTGACCAGCTCCACATAGAACATATTTCCGTAGTTATACCGCCAGCCACCATTTTTACTGACCGCTATCGGGTTCGTATAGGTCACTTTTGTACCGCCGGATTTATTCTTTGCGAAATTCTCTGCAAGGTTGAAGCTGTGCTTTTTTCCGTTCTTCGCCACATAGTCTGCATAGCCACCACCATAGTTATAAGATTGAATGACCACGTTAATGTCCGTCATGCCTTTTGCTTTACAGGAAGAAAGCAGGGACGCAAAATATTTACACCCCTGCTTAATGGATTCTTCTGTACTTAATGAGTTTGGCGGTAGTCCCAGACTTTCACTGGACTGCATGACATCGGTAGCCGTACCGCCACTTTCCACCTGTATGATGGCAAGCAGGACGTTCACATACTCCGTGATACCGTTTTCTCTGGCATATTTTTCTACCATCGGCTGATGTTTGAGGACATCGGCTGACAGGTTCATGCCAGAGTAGACAGTTGAATAACTGTTGGAACTGTCGTCATCTTCGCCGGAAATCAGTATCCCGAAAAAGAGGACGATGGAGAAAAGGACAGGAAATATCGTACCTATGATAAGGATACGCTTTAATCTCATTTCTTCCGTCCTTTCTCTGGTTGCTTCGTAACAGTCTTACGATTTTGTTTTTGGTTGACCTGTGTTTTCTGTACCGTAGATTTCTTATGATTGCTGATGGATTCTGCCACGTTTGGCTGGTTCGCTCTGGCAACAGATTTAACCTGCTGTTCCTGTCTGATATTGGTTCGGACGGTTTCTTTTCCAGCCTTGATTTCTGCATTTTTTATCACAGGAGAAGTAGCAGGACGTTTCATATCCGGCTTCGTAACTATATCGGTCTGTGCTGGTTTTGGAACAGGTGTGGCAACAGGGCGTTCATGGCTTCTGGTAGCTCCGGCTGTCGCTGATCCATTCGCATGAACTGTCTGTCTTGCTTCCTGTGCTTTCTGTAATTCCTGCTTTTTCTGTGAGATATTTTCCCTGTGTAGGTTGCGTTTCTGTGTACGCTGTTCCTGTCGGTTTTCCCGTTCTTCCACAACGCCACGCTTAAAGTCCGATACATTATCCTTTGCCTTCTGTTTGGCAGAATGGACGGTATAACCAGCCTGTGTCGGCAGGTCTTTCACATTTTCTTTCAGAGAAGAAGCACTGTCACGGATTTTATTTTTCGTATCCATCACAGCACCCACAGCAGAACCAACACGGCTTCCCATGCTGGCAGAAGTATTTTCCCGTTTCTTTGGCGGTTGGTTCGTTGCTGATTTTCCGGCTCTGGCAACACTTGCACCTGCCACCGCACCTGCAACACTTCCAGCACCGACAGCCCTTGCAATCCTGTGTTCCATACGTCTTGCTCGATGTCGCATGAACACCATCGGTCTACGGAAAATCCGGCGACCTATCTGCTGGCTGTCATTGGCATTCAGGCTGAACATACTCATTAGTTCTCCGAGTTTCATGTAGATTCCGGCAAAACAGATTATCTGCAAAAACGCCACCATGAAGAACGGGTAATCCGTGGAAATGTTGTAGAACATACTGGAAATCGAAAATGCCACGGTCACAATCAGTGTGATTCCGGCTCTTGTCATAATGGCGTTGAACACACGGACAACTGCCTGTTTCGTCATGTTCTCATAGGTCGGTATCATGGACAGCAAAAAGCTGACAGGTAAAAACATGGCATATATGATAAAAAGTATCTGGGAAAATAACATCATGCCGGTAAGCAGGAAGATAAAGATTGTGATACCGAGATTGAAAATAAGCAGGAAGAACACCATGCCAAGACGGTTGACGACCTGTGGAATGGTAAGGTTGTCATTGTCGTTATCTTCAATCTCTGCTTTCACAACATTTTCCCTTGTTTCCCCATCTTCGTCTGACGGGCTGGCAGATACCAGAGCTTCCACACGGTCAGTCCCGATTTCTTCGGTATCGCTGTTCCCGAACTGCAATAACAGCCACGGTTTTTCTACCTGTATCACAAACAGGCTGTCACGGATAAGGTCTACGCTGTCCTTGCCTTTGCTTTGTGAATCGGGGAGCATGATTTTTGTCCCCAAGTCCAGAGAAGCGGTGCTGATGTCCGAACTGAAATCATTGATTTTCTGGATATAATTGGGAGCATAAGCAATAAAGGACGCAGACACAATGAACACCACCACAAAGTTGATAACAGCGTGAAGTGCCTTGCTGGTTTCCCTTTTGAGAAGCCCTGTATAGGCGGTATAAACACCTACAATCAGAATGATAATGAGCAGGAATCCCACATAGAATCCACTGCTGGAAAATCCGTTTTCGGTCACTCCGGCAAGTGTCTGGATACTTTTCCCGATACTGTCTGCCATGTCATTGATGAAGTCCAGCTTATACGCCTGTTGCACCACATATCCTGTGGCATTGCTAAGATACAGGCTGATTGTCCAGACAAAATTTGTGATACAGTAAAGTCCGTACTGTACCGATTTTCCAATGCCGTCCAGCCAGTTCCACGGAAGCCATGACCAGCTATTGTCCACATAGAAATCAAGCTGATAGTTGGAAAGCGGATACTTTGAATACAGGTTGTCTGCATTGACCGTATCATCGACCAGTCCAGACGCATGAGCCACCGTCCCAAGCAGGGACAGCAGTACCAGCGTGATGGTCACGGCAAGCAGAACCAGTTTCAGTACATGGAATACCTTTTCTTTTGTGACAGATTTCATCATTCCAAATCCACCTCACTTTTTATCGGCGGTCTGGTATCAAAGGCATGGAGCAGTTCTACAAAGACAGGGTGTATCTGTACCACACCGACACGCCCGTATAAATCCTGCATTAAGCATTGTCCGTTCTCCAAATCCCTCAACCGTTTCTGGTTGTTTTCGTCCTCACTGTCCAGTCCGAAAAATTCTAAGGTCTGCTTGATTTCATTGGTATCTGTGGAGCGGAACGAAAACTTTAAGCCGATGTTATTTTTCAGACTTTCTTTCGATACGTCCCCAGAGGATTGTGTCACGAAATATACTCCGGCGTTCATGGCTCTACCAGCACGCACCAGCTTGTTTGAAAGAGTTTCGCCCTGTGCCACATTTAAGAACGCCCATGCTTCGTCCAAGTCCACGATTTTAAAAATGCTTCGGTCACTGTGAATGAAATCAAGGGCAAAGGTACTGATAACAATTAAGATGGATACTGACAACAGTTCAATGGTGGTGTATTCCTCAAAGGTGGTATCCTTATCCGGCAGAACCAAATCTGCAACCTGTATGATATTGAGCTGGTTATCCAGACTGATTGCATTTTCCACCGAACCGTTCGAGAACAAAAGCTGTGCAAAATCATAGTCTGTAAAACTTTCGATATGGTCTGCAATGTTACGGGATACGGCGGTATCCTCTTTTCGTAGTTCCTCAATGACCTGTAACAGCCCGTGGTTCTGGTTCTGGGATACGGTACGGACAGCTTTTCTAAGGACAGGGAACTTTTCGCCGTCCCTTGAAGAAATTCCTGTAAGGAAAGTCAGAATGTCGATGGCAAGACTTTCAGCGTCCTTGACATCTTTCATAATCACATACGGGTCTAACAGCCCTTGATTGCTGGAATCACTGGTAATGTTTACAATATTGATTTCCTCTGCAATCTCCGGCAGTGTTTCTTTCCAGTTTCCACGCTCACTTTTCGGGTCTAGGATAACTGCCTGTCCACCGAACAGGACGGAATAATACACCAGCAGGTTATTACAGAATGACTTTCCACCGCCAAGCGAACCCACAAAAGCAGAAGCCAACGCATTTGTGACCGTACCTTTTACCCCTTGACTGGCAAGGGACGGTTGCAGATATACATTTCTTCCCGTATCCACGGAATAGCCGATATAGATTCCTGTGTTTTCTCCCAACATCTGGGTAGCACCGAAGCCAAGTCCGGCTAAAAAATCGGATTTCACATACTGGATATAATCATTGATATAACGCTTGCTGGCTGGAAGAAACTCTCCATGCAGTCCCATCATATCTCCGGCAGGACGTACCAGCTTCACGTTCAAATCATCGTAAAAGTCCTTGACTTCATCACAACGGCGTTTCAGTTCGTCAAGATCGGGTGCAGACACCCGTATGACGTAACTTAACTTGTACATACTTTCCTTGCTCTGGTCTAAATCTGTTTCCAGTTCATCGACACTGTCTAAGGCTTCCACCACATTTGAACTTGTTTCATTTCCGGCTTGATAGGCGTGATTATCCAAGTCCTTTAATTCCTTTTTCTTGTTACGGACAGTGGTTAAGGCTTTCTTATTCCCGACAATTTCAACATTCATAGACGTATCCACAGGGAATGTGAACTGCTGTTGCTGGAAATAAAAGATTTCCGATGATGGGAAGTCCAGCTCCCCGACAATGGCATTGACCGTAAAGTAGGATATATAGCTTTCGCTGTCCTCATGTTCCAGACGCAAATATCGCTGGCTTTCTTCCACCACACAACGGGTAGGACGGATAAGGTCATAATACTTAATCAGTGTTTCTCTTTTTAATTTTCTTTTTGGCAGAGGATACACATAATCTTCATAGGCTATTCCGTCCCTGCCGTAGAGGTGTTCCATCAGATACGCAAAGTCTTTGGCTTCCAGTCGGCGGATTTTGAACCTACGGGAGATTTTATTTTCCAATAACTTCTCCATCTTCACATAACGGTTGATTTCATCATTGTTCATGGAAACAAAGTCATTCGTCAGCGTGTGCCTTACCTCATTCAAAAACTCACGGAATGTCAGAAATACCGATTTTTTGATGTTCTTCAGATTGACTTCGTCCTCTGTGACCATGAGCTTGAATCCCAGAAAGAAACGGTAATCAACTTGATTGTCGCCTATCATGGATACAAGGGCTTCGGTCTGGTCGTCTATCTTTTGGATTGCTACCTCACGGAGCTTTCCAGTTACCAGCTTCTTTGACTGTTCCTGTATGCTTCGGATTGAACTTTCGGTTGCAATCTGCAACGCATGAATCTTTCCCTCACGGGACTGTGCGATAAGCTGACGGAAGCTGTCATGCACAAGGTATTTCTGTTCTGGGGATAAGAATGAATAATTGTACGGTATCAGCTCATAGTAGGCGAACACCTCATTGTCCTTATTCCAGACAAGGTTATTGTCGATATATTTAATCGGGAACATAGGTCACACTCCTTACTGCCGTGATAGTTTCCTCAAATTTCTGCTTATGCAGGTTCACGGCTTTTCCGGCATAAGTCACTTTGGGACGCAGGGCATACAGCACCATCGTCTTGATGTAACTGTATGGCTTTTTCCCGTCAAAGGTTTTCTGTGACATAAACCATGTAAGAGCAACGGGAATCCCGAAATATTTTAAAAATGCACCCTCAATCATAGAAAGTGGCGGTACATCTGCAAACAGAATGATGATAAATTCCGTCAGCACGAACCATGTAATCTGGGTAAAGGTCACAGGGAATGGCAGGTTGACATCATTGATGGCGTACAGTACCTTTTCCACGTTCCAGATACTTGTATAACTTCGGATTTTTTTCACTTGTAAATGCTCCTTTCTTCATTTTCATAACAACAGGGACAGCCGGATTTCCCAGACTGCCCCAAGAGAAAAGCTGACAGTAGCACCAGTGGCGGTGCTGATCTGCCAGCCCTTAACGCAGTACCTCACAGATACCAGCGTTTGTTGCAATAAATGTCCCCTCTATATCGAGGTCACGCCCGTAGGCTTCATAGTCGATATAGTTCTGTAAAGAGGACGGGATTTCTCCGAGTATCTGTTCTTCATCAATCAGATAGTAGGCTAAATCGGTCATCGTTTCACAGCCGGAATACAGAATGATGTCGTCCTTATGTTCCACCAGTTCTTCCAGACTTCCATAGCAGGATATAAAACTGTCCAAGTCATCCAGCAGGTAATCCGGTAATTCTTCCAACTGCTCATAGATACGGTTCAGTTCTTCGATGGAAGTGTATTCGCTAATCTCCATCGGGAAGTTGTCCGTATCGTGGATTGCGTATTCTTCATATTCTGCATTTAAGCCGATACGTTCTGCAATCACTTCTTCGTCCAATGGAAAAGAGAACCAGTCCCCGACCAGCTCTCCCTCATTGTACTTGCCAAGATTGGCTATATAGACTTGCATATCATCAATCATAAGCAGTCACTTCCTTTCACTCATTGTATTCATAAAATCTGCCATGCACACACAGGAAATGTTCTGATGTTTCTTCCATAGCCGAACAGTTCCGATGGTATGTAATATTGCAAAGTCCGGCTTCCAGCTCTTGCAGGTTTGAAAACCATTCTCTTTGAATTGCAGGTATATCTTCGGGTGGGATTTCACTCTCCGAAATCGCAAGGCAGATATTGTTTAACAGGTCAAGGTCTGTATCTTGCAGGATTTCAAAAGGGAAATCATAATCACTGATAAGATAACGGTCACTGTCCGGCGGTAAGCCAATGGATTGTTTTAATGCTTCTATGTTGCAGGGAAGTGTAAACCATGCACAGCCTGTATCTTTTTCCTGTTCATCAAGATTGATAACAAATACTTTCATTTCTGCCATAAGCAATACCACCTGTCAAAGTTTGAACATACCATTGTTGCAGAGAGCATAACGTCCTTTTTCTTCCAGCTCATGGGCGTAGGCTTCCAGATTAAAGTATTTCTTTCCTTTTTCGGAAAGAGCAGAAAATTCAATGTTATGCTCCAAGCGGTAACGGGCAACGTCCATGATGTTGTGGCACTCTGGATAAAACAGAAATTCTTCTGATTTCTGCAATAAATCCTCTACACCGCCACAGTAGGGAATCAACTCTTTATAAGCCTGCTGAACCTCTGGCGATAAATCCGTGTAAGCAAAGTACAG